>JAXDKY010000228.1:0-8575 GCA_034666885.1 Chloroflexota bacterium | reverse complement strand
CTGGTGGCCGGCCGTGGCGCTCGACCCGGCGCCGTGGCGGATGCCCCATCCGGCCCGGGCGCTGTACGTCTTCCTGCAGATGCCGCAGAACACGTTCCTCGCGGTGGTGCTGCTGAACCTCAGCGCGGTGCTCTATCCGCACTACGCGACCTTGCAGCGAACGTGGGGACCGACGCCCCTGGACGACCAGCGGCTGGCCGCCGGGATCATGTGGCTGACCGGCGACACGATCTTCCTCGTCGCGATCATGGCGCTCGTCCTGGGCTGGATGCGCGCGGAGGCGCGCGACGCGGGCCGCACGGATCGCCGGGCAGCGGTCGAGCTCGCCGACATCCGCGTCCGTGAGCGGCTACTCGCCGAACGGCTCGCCCGCGAGCACGAGGACGGTCAGTCGGGGAGTGGCGCCTCGAGGTAGGCGCGGTACGCGGTCGGATCGACGTTGCCACCGCTGATGACGCCGACCACCGGCCCGTCGAGCCCGGTGAGGTCGAGCTCGCCGGCACGGAACACGATGGCCGCCAGGGCCAGCGCCCCGCTCGGCTCGGCGACCAGCCTCGAACCTTCGGCCGCGAGCCGGACCGCCGCCGCGATCTCGATCTCGCTGACGGTCACGACGCCATCGAGGTGGGCCCGCAGGTGGGCGAACGTCCGCTCACCGAGCGACTGTGTCCGCGTGCCATCGGCGATGGTGCGCGACACCTGCTCGGCGGACCAGCGGACGATCTCGCCGCGCTCGAGCGATTCGCGGGCGTCCGCGGCCAGCTCAGGCTCGACGCCGATGACCCTTGCCCGCGGGACGAGGGCCTTGATGGCCGTGGCCACCCCGCTCGCGAGTCCGCCGCCACCGATCGGCACGAGGACCGCGGCCACCTCGGGCAGGTCCTCCGCGATCTCGAGACCGACCGTTCCCTGGCCGGCGATGATCCGGTCGTCGTCGTAGGGCGGGATGATGGTGAGTCCCCGTTCCGCGGCGATCTCCTCGGCGCGCTCGCGGCGTTCGTCGGAGGCGGGCCCCACGATGACGACCTCCGCGCCGTCCGCCGCGACCCGATCGCGCTTGATCCCCGGGGCATCGTTGGGCATGACGATGACCGCCGGCGCACCCAGCAGTCGAGCCGCGCGCGCGACTCCCTGGGCGTGGTTGCCCGAGGAGTACGTGATCACGCCTCGTTGTCGCTCCGTGGCGGTCAGTCCGGCGACCGCGTTGTAGGCGCCCCGGATCTTGAACGCCCCGATGGGTTGGAGGCTCTCCGCCTTCAGGAAGATCCGGTCGCCCGGCGGGCCGTACGGGACGAGTGGCGTCCGGATCGCGATACCACGCAGGACGCGTGCCGCGTCGCGGATGGCATCGATCCCGACGAGGTCGAGCAACTCGGTCATCGGCGTCCGCGATCGAGGATCGCCTGGCAATCGATGCAGTGCGCGGCCCACGGCAGCGCCTCGAGCCTGGCCGGAGCGATCGCCTTGCCACAGCGCAGGCACGTGCCGAACGTTCCGTCCCCGAGGCGAGCGAGGGCCGCGTCGACGAGCTCGAGCTGCTGGGCGGCTCGGTCGCGCAGGGCCAGGTCGCGCTGCTGCTCGAACACCTGGGTCGCGGCTGCAGCCTGCGAGCCGTACGTCATCTGGCCCGGCGGCTGGATGGCCTGTCCTAGCTCCTCGACGAGGTGAGCGCGCTCGGCTTTGAGCGCCGCCCGGATCGCCGCCGCATCGATGCCGTCCATCGGCGGACTGTACGCCGTCACCCTGTCCGGTGCCCGCGGCCCATATACTCTGGGGGAGTACCGAAGGAGACTGTCACCATGGCTATCGCGATCGATCCCGTGTGCGGGATGGAGGTCGACACCACGACCTCACTGCTGTCCTACGAGTACGACGGGACGACCTACTGGTTCTGCGGCAAGGGCTGCCTGCTCGAGTTCAAGGACGACCCCGCCAAGTACCTCGATCCGGGTTACACGCCGTCCATGTAGGGCGGTGATAAGCCGCAGATAAGGGGTCGCTGGGATACTCGGGGTCCGCGGTATCGATCGGGCACTCCTCGGCGGGATCGGCCGGCGGATACGGGCCGGTGCGCCGGCTGGAGGTGCCCCATGGCGCGATCGCGCGCGTTCCTGTTCACGCTGGTTTCGACCGTTGTTCCGCTGATCCTGATCCTCGACATCGCCGGCCGGCGCTGGGTCTGACCAGCCCTGGCCGCGACCCGCCTGGGTGCCGGCGCGACCCGCCGCGCTGGCCGACTCGAACCCTCGGGCCCGACGAGCCTCAGCTGCGGCTGCCCGCGACGGACGCGGGGTCGGAAGTGATGCGCGCGGCGATGTAGACCGGGATGATCGACAGCAGCAGCACCAGCACGGACGCGACGTTGACGAGTGGCAGCTGGTTGGGCCGCGAATAGTTCGAGAAGATCCAGATCGGCAGGGTCTGGGTTCCCGCCCCTGCCGTGAACGTTGTGACGATGATCTCGTCGAACGACAGGGCGAAGGCGAGCAACGCACCCGCGACCAGCGAGGTGCCGATGGCGGGCAGCGTGATGGATCGGAAGGTCTGCCAGGTGTCCGCACCCAGGTCCATGGACGCTTCCTGGGCCGATCGGGCGGTCCGGCGGAGCCGGGCGATGACGTTGTTGTAGATGACCACGACGCAGAACGTCGCGTGGCCGACGATCACGGTCAGCAGGCCGAAGTCGACGCCGAACGTGCGGAACGCGGTGTTCAGCGCGATGCCCGTCACGATGCCGGGCAGGGCGATCGGCAGGATGACGAGGAACGAGATGCCGTCCCGCCCGAAGAACCGGAATCGATGCACCGCGAAGGCGATCATCGTGCCCAGCACCAGCGCCAGCAGGGTCGCGCCGATGGCCGCCTGCAGCGATGCAGTGAGCGCCGAGCGGATCCCCTCATCCTGGAACGCGCGGGCGTACCAGTCGGTGGTGAGCTCGGTGATCGGCCAGCGGACGAGCGGGCTGGCGTTGAACGAGTAGAGCACGACGACGGCGATCGGGACGTAGATGAAGGCGAGCGTTACGGCGGCCGCGATGCGCAGCGCGAGCCGCCCTGGCCGCGAGCCGCCCATCACAGCGCCTCGAACGCGCCGAGCCGGCGCGCCACCAGCAGGTAGACGCTCATGACCACGGCGGGCACGAACGCATACGCCGCCGCCAACGGTTGGTTGCCCGCGACGCCGACGTTCGAGTAGATGACGTTGCCGATGAACTGCGTCCCCGACACCAGGGTCGGCGTGATGTAGTCGCCGAGGGTCAACGAGAACGTGAAGATCGAACCCGCGACGACGGCCGGAAAGGCCAGGGGCAGGATCACCCGCCGGAACGTCGTCGACGCCCGCGCCCCGAGGTCCCCGGACGCCTCGATCAGCGAGTTCGGGATGCGTTCCAGGCCGGCGAAGACCGGGATGATCATGTACGGCAGCCACAGGTACGACATGACCAGCCAGACCGCGACCTCGCCGTAGCCGGGGCCCTTGAGGCCGAACGGCGCAAGGGCCCAGTTCAGCAGGCCCTCCTCGCTGAGGATGAGCCGCCAAGCGTAGACCTTGACCAGGTAGCCGGACCACAGTGGCAGCAGGATCGCGACGACCAGCAGGGCGCGCGTCCGGGGTGACGCCACGCGCGCCATGAAGTAGGCGATGGGGAACGCCAGCACGATGTCCGTGACGGTCACGAGGGCGGCGATGCCGATGGTCCGCAGGGCGACGGTCCGGTAGATGTCCTTGGTCAACAGCTCCTGGAAGTTCTGGAGCGTCGGCTCGGTGACGATGTTCCCGCTGAACGGATCGAGCCGCCAGAACGCCGAGATGAAGAGGAGCGCCAGGGCGCCGATGTAGGCGATGAGCAGCCAACCGAGCGGCGCCGACAGGAGGATCGCCAGCTGCGTTCGGGGCCGGCGATAGAGCGCCGCCGCCAGTCGTCGACCCGGCGAGTCGGGCGGTGGCGGCACCGGGCCCAGGGTGGACGCGCCCGGGCCCGCGACGCCCGCACCCGCAGCGCCTGGGCCCGCGGCGCCCGCGCCCGGGGCGCCCGCACCCGCGGCGTCCGCACCCGCGGCGGCTGGCGGTGGATCGGCGTGGGCCGTCATCGGGTCGGTCGGTCTCTCGATACGACGGACCCCGGCGCCCAGATGGGCGCCGGGGTCCAGGTCAGCGTGGTCGGTGCCTCAGCCCTTGATCTCGGTCCAGGCCTTCGTCCACTCGGAGAAGTCCTTGCAGATCGGACCCCGCCCGTCGAGGCATTCGGCGCTTGGGGTGTTCCAGTAGTAGACGTCCTTGAAGTAGGCCTCGTCGGTCGCGTGGAACAGGTCGCAGTGACCTGGCGAGAGCTTCTCGGCGGCGGCACAGGCCTCGGCACTGACGGGGGCCTCGCCGAACCACACCGTAGCCATCGCATTGGCATCGGGACTCATGATCCAGTCCATCCACTTGTACATGCAGTTCGGATGGGCGGCCTTGGACGAGATCATCCAGCTGTCGGACCAGCCGGTGGTCCCTTCCTTCGGCTTGATCGCCTCGACGGGAACGCTGCCGGCCTGGAGGACGCCCACCTGGTACTGCCACGTAGTCCCGACGACCATGTCGCCACTGGTGAACGAGTCGATCTCCTGCTGGGCGGTGCCCCAGTAGGTCGTGATGTTCTGGCGCTGGGCCTTCAGCAGGTCGACGGCCGCAGTGAACTGCGTCTCGTCGAGGGCATAGGGGTTCGTGATCTTGAGGTCGGGCTTCGTCGCCATCAGGTAGACGGCGGCATCCGCGATGTAGATCTCGTAGTCGTACGCCGTGACCTTACCCTTGTAGGCCGAGCCGCCATCGAAGACGACGCTCCAGCTGTCCGGTGCCGGCTTGACCACGTCCTTGTTGTACATGAGCAGGTTGGCGCCACGGCCGTGGGGCACGCCGTAGGTCTTGCCGTCGACGGTGTTGTGCGGCTGGTTCTTGAGGCCGTCGAACACGTTGGCGTAGTTGGGGATCACGGAGGTGTCGATCGCGGCCACGTCGCCGCCGGCGATGAGCCGCAGCGTCGCGTCACCTGAGGCGGAGACGCCGTCGTACTGGCCGGTCTTCATCAGCTGGACCATCTCGGACGAGCTGGCGCCGACCTTGACCGTGGTCTTGCAGCCCGTCGCGGTCTCGAACGGGGTCACCCAGTCGTAGCCGCCATCCGGCACTTTCTGGGCAGAACCACCGATGACGTAGTCGGTCCAGGCGACGAGGCTCAGCGCGCCCTCGCCCTCGCCGACGGTCGCCGCTGATGCGCTCGCCTCGGTCGATGGCGCCGTGCTGGCCGCCTCGCTCGGTGCGCCGGCCGTCGCGGGGGCCGTGGTGGCTCCCGGACTACACGCCGCCGTGATGAGGGCCAGGCCCACGAGCCCGACCGCGATCCTCCGATGTCGCATGCGTTCTCCTCCTCGATGCTCCGCGTCCGACTGGTCGGCGCGCTTCAACCGGTCCCATCCGCGATGGACAGTTCGTGCTGTCGCTTCCATATGAGGCGGACAGTCTTGCCCTGGTCGGCGAGCGCCTCGGTGGAGGTCGTCGCCAGGTTCTGTTGCGTCACGACGAGTCGTGAGCCAGCGTCGAGCTCGACGATGTACCTGGTGTCCGGCCCAAGATAGACGACGTCCAGGATCGTCCCGGCAGTTCCCGTCTCGTCCGCGCCGACGGCCGCGTCGGGCTCGGCGAGGCGGATCTTCTCCGGCCGGATCGTGAAGGTGCCGTCGCGCCCGATGATCGAGCGCGCCACGTCGCCGGTGAGCAAGTTCGAGGTCCCGACGAAGCCAGCGACGAATCGCGTGGCCGGCCGCTCGTAGACCTCGGCCGGTGAGCCCAGTTGCTCGATGCGCCCGGCGTTGAAGACGGCCAGTCGGTCGCTCATGGTGAGCGCTTCTTCCTGGTCGTGGGTCACGTAGATGAAGGTGATGCCGACCTGTTGCTGGATCGCCTTGAGCTCGATCTGCATCTCCTCACGGAGTTTCAGGTCGAGCGCACCCAGCGGCTCGTCGAGGAGCAGGACGCGCGGGCGGTTGACGAGCGCCCGGGCGAGCGCCACACGCTGACGCTGGCCACCGGAGAGCTGAGCCGGCCGGCGCAGCTCGTAGCCCTCGAGGCGAACCATGCGGAGCGCCTCGACCACCCGTGCGGTCCGTTCGGGCCGCGGCACCTTGCGCACCATGAGCCCGTACGCGACGTTGTCGCCGACACTCAGGTGCGGGAACAGCGCGTAGTCCTGGAAGACCGTGTTCACGTCCCGATCGAACGGCGGGACATCGGTCACGTCGCGGCCGTGGAGCACGATGCGGCCGGCGGTCGGGGCTTCGAATCCGGCGATCATCCGAAGCGTCGTGGTCTTGCCCGAGCCGGACGGTCCGAGCATCGAGAAGAACTCGCCGTCACGGACGTCCAGGTCGACGCCGGCGACCGCGACGACGTCCCCGTAGCGCTTCTCGACCCCCTCGAGGCGCACCGCGATCCCGGCCGCGGCCGTCCGATCGGCGGCGGTGGGGCCCGGCGCTGCAGGTCCCTTGGATTCGCGGGTGTCGATCGGCAGTGCCAAGCACGCCCTCGTGGTTACGGAGCCCCTCAGCCCGGTGCCGGGACGCGCGAAACATGCGGTGCGCCCATCCGACGTGTCAAGCGACCACGACGGCCGTTGCGGTCGCCGCGCCATAGACTCGCGAGATGCACCACCGGTTGCCCCGTCCCCGTGGCGCGATGGGGCGCCGGCGCATCGTGTCGTGGCTGATCCTGCTCGCCGCCGTGTGCGCTGCCTGCGACACCGGACCGGCCCCCGCGACGCCACCGATCGTGCCAGGCCAGGCGGCCGCGCCGCGCGAGGTCAACCTCATCGCGAAGGACTATTCGTTCGTGCCGGCGACGCTCGACCTGGTGCCCGGTGAGACCGTCCTGCTGCACGTGATCAACGGTGGCCTCGAGGTTCATGAGGCCATCATCGGGGACGATGCGGTCCAGGTCGCCTGGGAGGCGGCCGAGGCCGCGGTCGCGGGAGCCCCACCCGGGCCGACGCCAGTAGTCACCGTTCCGGCAGAGGTCACCGGCGTCCGCATCGTCGTCCGCTCCGGCGAGCGGGTGGACCTGCGCTGGACCGTCCCGGCTGGCGGGGTCGAGGGCGTCCCCGGCACGGTCGCTCCATTCGTCGTCGGCTGCCACATCCCCGGCCACTGGGAGCGCGGGATGCAGATCCCCGTGCGCTGGGTGGATGCCCCGTGAAGGCGCTCGGTGGTACGCTCTGGACCCCGCGTTCGCGGGCGTACGTCGACCGCATCCAGACCACCCTCCAGGAGGACGCTGCATGACCTACGTGATCGCCGAGCCGTGCATCGACGTGCTCGACATCTCGTGCGTGTCCGTCTGCCCGGTCGACTGCATCCACTACGAGGAAGGCGTCGATCGCAAGCTGTTCATCGATCCGAACGAGTGCATCGATTGCGGCGCCTGCGAGCCGGAGTGCCCGGTGAACGCGATCTTCCCCGAGGAGTCACTGCCGCCCGAGTGGGCGAACTTCACCGTGATCGACGCCACCTGGTACACGGACAAGGCTGCCGCCCGAGCTGCGACGGACGCGATCAAACCGGCGGGCTGATGGCGTCTCGGAACCGTCGGGCCGATGGCCTCGCCGAACCGTCGGGCCGATGGCCTCGGCCCTCGGACCATCCTCGGGCTAATGGCGTCGCGGAACCGTCGGGCCGATGGCCTCGCGGCCTCGGACCTCCGGGCGAGCGTGACAGCTCCCCGCTGAGGGTGCCGGCTCCCGGTTAAGTGATGCGCATCGTCTCGCTGCTCCCATCCGCCACCGAGATCGTCTGCGCCATCGGGCTCCAGGACGAGCTCGTGGGGGTCACCCACGAGTGCGACTGGCCGCCGTCCATCGTCGGCAAGCCCGTGGTCACGCGCAGCGTCAACGACCTCAGCGAAGCATCGTCGCGGGACATCCACGCTCGCGTGACGGCGGCGATGCACGGCGGTTCGTCGCTGTACGCACTCGACGAGGAAGCGCTCGCGGCGGCGAAGCCGGATCTCATCCTCACCCAGGAGCTGTGCCGGGTGTGCGCGGTGAGCTACCGCGAGGTCAACGAGGTCGCCCGGCGGATCGATGCCGACATCACGGTCGTCTCGCTCGAGCCGACCTCGATCGAGGGCATCCTGAACACCATCACGACCGTGGGTGCGATGGCGGAGGTCGAGGACGCTGCGATCGACGTCGTGGAGGCGCTGCGCGAGCGTCTCGGTGCCGTCGAACAGCGGGTCGCCTCGCGTCGAGAGGCCGGCCATCGGGCGCCGCGCGTCGTCGGGCTCGAATGGCTGGATCCGCCGTTCACGGTGGGCCACTGGGTCCCCGAGCAGATCCGCCGCGCCGGCGGCTGGGACCTGCTCGGCTCGGACGGGGAGAAGGCGCATGCGACGACGTGGGACGCGGTCGCGGAGGTCGATCCCGAGATGCTGTTCCTGATGCCGTGTGGCTTCCACCTCGCCGAGACGGTCCGCGAGTGGGCCAGGACATCCGTGCCGCCGTGGCTGGCTGAGCTGCCCGCCGTGCAGCGCGGCGCCGTGT
>JAXDKY010000227.1:0-2648 GCA_034666885.1 Chloroflexota bacterium | reverse complement strand
CGGGCCTTCGGTCTGTGGGCCTCCGCCACGTCCGGGCTGGTGCTGCTCGGGCCTCTCGTCGGTGGTCTGCTGGTCGACACCGTCGGGTGGCGTTTCGCGTTCCTGGTCAATGTCCCGGTCCTGGCCTTCGCGCTGTGGGTGACCCTGCGCCACGTGGCCGATTCGCGTGATTCGAGTGCGCGGCGGTTCGACTGGCTCGGGTCATTCGTGGCGGCGCTGGCGATCGGCGGCCTGTCCTTCGGGCTGATCCGCGGCGGCGAACACGAGTGGCAGGACACGGCCTCGTGGGTGGCGATCGTCATCGGTGCCGTCGCCCTCGTGGCGTTCCCGATCCTTATGGCCAAGCGCGATGACCCGCTCGTGCCGCTCTCGCTGTTCCGGAACCGAGCGTTCGCGACGATCAACCTCGCCACGTTCTTCATCTACGGCGGCCTCTATGTCACCTTCAGCTACCAGGGGATCCTGTACCAGAACGTGCTCGGCTATACCGCGGCCGCGGCGGGTGCGGTCGGCCTTCCGACGGGCCTCTGTCTGACGCTGCTGTCGACGCCATTCGGTGCGATCGCGGGACGAGTCGGCGCTCGACGATTCCTGGTGGGCGGCCCCGTCGTCGTGGCGATCGGACTGCTCTGGCTCACCCGCCTGCCGGTCGGCTCGGCGCCGTGGAAGGCATCCCTCGCCGAACCGTCGACGTTGATCCCGCCGCTCGATGTGATCATCGACGTCCTCCCGGCGGCCCTGCTGTTCGGGCTCGGCATGGCATGCATCGTCGCCCCGCTGACGAACACGCTCATGGGCTCCGTCCCGGCGCGCTTCTCGGGATTGGGCTCGGCGATCAACAATGCGGTCGCGAGGGTCGGGCAACCGCTCCTCGGCGCGTTCATCTTCGTCGCGATCAGCGCGACCTTCTACTCGTCGCTGGGATCGCTCGCGCCCGAGCTGGACCCGCATTCCGCAGATGTGCGCGCGACGTATTCGCCGCTCAACCCGCCGAAGGGGGCCGCGACCCCGGCAGAGGTCGACGCGGCCAAACGCGCCTCCATCGAAGCGTTCCACCTGGCCATGTTCGTCGCGGCGGGCCTGTTCGCGGTCGGCTCGGGCGTGTCGTGGTTCGGGCTGCGCGATGACCGGCCCGCTCGGGCGCTCGAAGCCGCTGGCGCCGCCGAAGCGCCGGCCACCACCGGCTGAGGGGACGACCTCGATGACGCGCGACTGGGACGCGAGTACCTACGACCGGGTCGCGGATCCGATGGCTCGCTGGGGCGCCGCGGTACTCGAGCGCCTGCCGCTGCAGGGCGACGAGCGGGTGCTCGATGCGGGATGCGGCAGCGGGCGCGTCACCGAGCTCCTCGCCGACCGGCTGCCCGACGGGCGGGTCATCGCGCTCGATGGCTCACCGTCGATGGTCGACGCGGCGCGCCAGCGACTCGTCCGCTTCGGCGACCGGATCGAGTACGTCGTGGCCGACCTGGGCGCTCCGCTGCCGATCGAGGGGGAACTCGACGCGATCCTCTCGACGGCCACGTTCCACTGGGTGCCCGACCACGACGCGCTGTTCGCCAACCTCGCGGCGGTGACGAGGCCTGGCGGCTGGCTGGTGGCCCAGTTCGGCGGTGCGGGCAACATCGCCTCGATCGAGCGTGTGCTGGCGACGATCGGCGATGGCTGGACCGGGCCGGCGCATTTCGAGACCGTCCTCGCGACCACGCGACGGCTCGATGCTGCGGGCTACGTCGACATCGATTGTTGGCTGACCGACGAGCCCACCCGGTTCGAGCCGGGCGAGCCGTTCGAAACCTATCTGCGGACCGTCGTCCTCGGTGCGCACGTGGAGCGGCTGCCACCCGGCGGGCGCGACGCCTTCGTCCACGCCGTCGCCGAGGGGGTAGGCGAACCGGTCATCGACTACGTCCGCCTGAACATCGTCGCCCGCCGCGCGTCCGGCTAACGGACCCTGAACGGGCCGCCATGGCCAGGAACGACGATGTCGGCGGCGGCGAGGACGCGAGCCCGGCCGCGCTCGAGTGCTGCCTGGTCCGACGCGAACGGGTCGATCTTGGGCATTCGGTCGGCGCCCCACCACAGGTGCGTCATCGCGTAGACGCCGTCGTCGGCCTCCACGATGGTCGTGATGTCCTCCTCCGAGTGGCCGGGCGTCAGCCACAGCTGGGTGTTCGGCGCGAGGTGATAGCCGTCCCCATCGTGGTCGAGCCACAGGTCGTCGCGATAGCGCGCCCAGAAGTCGACCACCTCGGCGTTCGGAAACAGCGCCACGTTCATCGTGTGGTCGGGGTGGTGGTGCGACAGGGCGACGTGCGTCACGGCCTCGGGGACTACGCCCAGGTCCGCGAGCGGCTCGAGGATCAGCGAGCGCCGAGCGACCATCCCAGGATCCACGACGATCAGCGCGTCCCCGTCGCGCACGAAAGTGACGGTCGAGGCCGTGTGGTCGCCGACGTAACCGGCGTGCAGGAGGTGGACGGTGGTCATGGACGGATGCTACGGCGTCGTGCGGCTGCGGCGTTGGGCGGCTGCGGCGCGGCGCCGCCGCTACGCAGGGTCAGCCGCCGAAGATCAGCCAGCCGGGTACCCCGTCAAGGAGCGACCGCGCCAGAGCCGGATCGGACCCGAGCCGCCAGTCGATGACC
>JAXDKY010000226.1:0-5144 GCA_034666885.1 Chloroflexota bacterium | reverse complement strand
CCAGCGTCGAGTACGACCTTCGGCCGCTCCTCGTCGACGTCGCCGTCGAACGCGGTCCGCCGCTCCGGGTTCTGACATGCACTCGGTTCCACCCTGAGCTGGGTACCGGCCGGCCCGAGGAGGTCGTAGCTGCCCTGGCGGACGGGGCCGGCTGCTCGCTAGAGATCGCCTCCGTCCTTCGCGATCGCCTCATCCTGGTCGAGGATCTCGCCTGAGGGCTCGTCTTAACGCCTCCGAGCAGGCCGCTTGGTCGCCCGTGCTGGCCGGGTCGGCGATTGACCGGTTCGGCGTTCGGTCGTACACTTCTCGTTCGCGCTTGGCTCGGCCAGGCGTCTTTCCCTGTCCAAATCCGCGGTCGCCTCGCGCCTCCGCCGCCCAGCATCCTGAGGATCCATGTACGCAGTCATCGAGACCGGCGGTAAGCAATATCGCGTCGAGGTCGGCACCGAGCTGGAAGTCGAGCTGCTCGACGTCGAGCCCGGCAAGAACGTGACCTTCGATCGCGTGCTGCTGGTCGCCGATGGCGACGAGGCCTCGATCGGGCGCCCGGTCGTCGACGGCGCTGCCGTCAGCGCCGAAGTCATCCGCCTGGACCGTGGTCCGAAGCTGATCTCCTTCAAGTACCGCCCCAAGGCCCGCAGCCGGGTCAAGAAGGGCCACCGCCAGGAGCTCACGGTCCTGCGCATCAGTGACATCGTCCTCAACGGCAAGAGCGCCGCCAAGTCGGTCGCCAAGGCGGAATCGGACGCCAAGACCGAGCGCCAGCGCCTCGAGGAGGCCGCCGCCGCCCAGGCCGCCAGGGACGCCGAGCTGGCGGCCAAGCTGGCCGCATCGAAGGCCCCGACCAAGTCGCCGGCCTCGAAGGCGTCCGCCAAGGCCGACACGAAGGCCGCGAGCAAGACCGCCGCCACTGCCGATACCAAGACCGCCGCGAAGCCCGACACCAAGACCCCCGCCAAGGCGGCGCCCAAAGCCAAGGCAGCAGCCAAGGCCCCGGCGAAGAAGACCACGACCACGGCCAAGGCCAAGGCCGCCGACGCTGGCGATGCCAAGGCCGCGCCGAAGAAGAGCGCTCCGAAGCGCGCCACGAAGAAGGACGAGTAGACCCCCATGGCCCACAAGAAAGCCGGCGGTAGCGTCAAGAACGGCCGCGACAGCGTCGGCCAGCGGCTCGGCGTGAAGGCCGGCGACGGCCAGCTCGTCCCCGCCGGCTCGATCATCGTCCGCCAGCGAGGGATGACCTTCCTCGCCGGGCCCGGTACCGGGCTTGGCCGCGACTACACCGTGTTCGCCACCGTGACCGGAAGGGTCAAGTTCGAGCACGCGACCAAGGACAAGAAACGTATCAGGGTCGAGGCGGTCGAGACCGCCGCGACGACCGCCTAGGTCGTCCGACCACCCAGGAAACAGCCGGCGACCACCGGCGGGGCGATGGCCCTGCACGGACGGCGTCGGAGGAGAACGAACCCGTGAAGCCCGATATCCATCCCAAGTATTACGAAGCCAAGGTCCATTGCGGCTCGTGCGGCACCGAGTGGACCGTCGGGTCCACCCGACCCGAGTTGCGCGTCGACGTGTGCAGCAACTGCCACCCGTTCTTCACGGGCACGCAGAACATCATCGACACCGCCGGCCAGGTCGAGCGGTTCCAGAAGCGTTTGGAGCGCCAGGCCCGCAGCTAGGCGGCACCGTCGATCGCATGACCACCACCAACGGCCGGCCCTCGATGGGCCGGCCGGTTCGATTCCGGGGCCGGTCGCGGTCCGGCTTCGACGCATCGCCGGTAGACTTGGCCGCGATGCCCAATTACGCCTATGGCGGTCAGGCCCTCATGGAAGGCGTCCTGATGCGCGGTCGAGACGCGATCGCGGTCGCGTTGCGCCATCCGGACGGCCGCATCGTCACCGCCACCGAGCGTCTCGACACCGGTGTCCACGCCTCGCCGATCGCGAAGTGGCCCTTCGTCCGCGGCCTCGTCGTCCTGTATGAGACGCTGATCGTGGGCACCCGCTGGCTGATCCGCAGCGCGAACCTCCAGGCCGAGGAGGACGACGTCGAGCTCGGCCGGAACTCGATCATCGTGATGCTGCTGTTCACGTTCGCGGCGGCCATCGCCGTGTTCACGCTGCTGCCGCTGTTCATCTCGAGCGTCGCGACCTCGGCCGCGAACCAGGGCTGGGCGCAGCCCGCCGTCGAGGGCGTCATCCAGGTCGCGCTCTTCCTTGGCTACCTGACGCTGGTCTCCCGCGCACCGGATATCCACCGCGTCTTCCAGTACCACGGCGCCGAGCACATGACGATCCACGCCCTGGAAGCGGGCGACCCGCTGACCGTGGAAGAGGTCCGCAAGTACCCGACCGCCCACCACCGCTGCGGGACGGAGTTCCTGGTCATCCTGATCTTGCTCTCGATCTTCACGTTCTCACTCGTCGGGAAGCAGCATCCGCTGGTCATGATCGGCAGCCGGTTCGTGCTCATCCCGGTGCTGGCGGCGGTCGGCTACGAGATCCTCAAACTCGGGGCGAAGTTCCGCCACAACCCGGTCATCCGCGCGATCATGTTCCCCGGCATCCTGGTCCAGATGATCACGACCAAGCGCCCCACCGACGACATGATCGAGGTGGCCATCACCTCGATGGAGGAGGCCCTTCGCGCCGACGGCAACCAGGTGCCCGCCGGCTCGACCGACTTCGATCGGTCGCCGCTCGAGCCGGCCAAGCCCGCCGACGAGCCCCGGCCGCCCGACTCGGTCGCCGCCGCCGAAGCACCGCGAACGCCCGAACCGGTCGGGGCGGCCAGCCCGGGCGAGTCGCCACCCCTGACATGACCGACCTGGACGCCAAGCTGGCCGAGGTCGCGCTCCAGTACGACAGTCTCCAGGCCGAGCTCTCGCGACCCGAGACCAGTGCCGATCCGAGCGAGATCCGACGACTGGGCCAGGAGCTC
This sequence comes from Chloroflexota bacterium, assembly GCA_034666885.1. GTDB lineage: Bacteria > Chloroflexota > Limnocylindria > Limnocylindrales > CSP1-4 > SPCO01. Next base: position 2,198 of record JAXDKY010000226.1, on the reverse strand, counting down.
TCACGACTGGAGCCGACGGTGGAGGCGTTCCGCCGGCTCGAGTCGATCCGCCACGAGCTGGCGGGGGTGCGCGAGCTTGGTGACGCGGGCGACGGCGACGAGGAGATGCGCGCGATGGCCCGCGACGAGATCGGGCGGCTGGAAGTCGAAGAGGGCCGACTGCTCGACGACCTCAAGGTCCTGCTGCTCCCGCGCGACCCGAACGACGATCGTGACGTCATCCTCGAGATCCGGGCCGGGGCCGGCGGGGACGAGGCCGCCCTGTTCGCTGCGGAGCTGTTTCGGATGTACACCCGTTACGCGGCGCGCCACGGGTTCAAGCCGGAGGTCATGAGCGTCCACGAGACCGGCATCGATGGCATCAAGGAGGCCATCGTCCAGGTCCGCGGCGACGGCGCGTACAGCCGGCTCAAGTTCGAGGGTGGCGTGCATCGCGTGCAGCGCATCCCCGCGACCGAATCGAGCGGCCGCATCCATACGTCGACGGCGACGGTCGTCGTCCTTCCCGAGGCCGACGAGGTCGAGGTCCAGATCGACGAGGAGCGCGACCTGCGCATCGACGTGAAGCGCTCGTCGGGCCCCGGCGGCCAGTCCGTCAATACGACCGACTCCGCGGTACGCATCACCCACCTGCCGAGCGGACTGGTCGTGGAGATCCAGGACGAGAAGAGCCAGCACAAGAACAAGGCCAAGGCCATGGCCGTCTTGCGGGCGCGCCTGCTCGACCTCGAGATCCAGAAGCAGCGCGTGGCGGATTCGGTGGCGCGGCGGTCGATGGTGGGCTCGGGCGACCGGAGCGACAAGGTCCGGACGTACAACTACCCGCAGGATCGCGTCACCGATCACCGGATCGGCAAGACCGTGCACAACCTGCCCGGCGTCCTGGCCGGCGACCTCGACGAGCTCATCGACTCGCTGATCATGGCCGACCAGGCGGAGCGGCTGTCCGGCCTCGTGGGGAACGACGATGCCGCCTAAGACCGCTGCGACGGCCGCCACGCCCGAGGTCCGCTTCCTGCCGCCCCGGGCCATGCCAATCGTGAAGGCCACGGACCTCGGGTCGGTGCAGGTGCTCAAGCACGGCAACCGGTTCCTGCTCACGGACGCCTTTGGCGACATCCACCCGGATTCGCGCGGGCTCGGGCTCTATCACGGCGACACGCGGACGATCTCGTGCTCGGTGCTGCGGGTCGGGGGTGGCCGGCCGGTGCTGCTCCAGACCTCGGTGGGTGGCAACTACCGCGGCGGGATCCAGATGACCAATCCGGCCGCGGATCGCAACCCCGACATGAAGGTCCACCCTGACCTCCAGGACGGCCTGGCCGGACGGACCATCGGCATCTCCCGTGAGCGGCTGATCGGCGCGGACGGGGTCGAGGAGCGGTTGCGGATCGTGAACCACGCGGGACGTGCCGCCCAGGTCGTGGTCGAGCTCGACCTGGGGTCGGACGGCGCCGACATCTTCGAGGTCCGCGGCTATCCCCGCCCGAAGCGCGGCCGCCTGCTGCCGGTGGCGGTGACGAACGACCGGGTGACGTTCCGCTACGACGGGCTCGATGGCGTCCAGCGCCTGTCGCACCTGGCCTTCACGGAGCCGGCCCTCCGCGTGGAGCCGGTCGAGGAGTACGCCCTGGACGGTTCCGATACCGGGGCGGCCGTTCACCTGCAGTGGGTCCTGGAGCCCGGTGCCGGCGAGACCCGCGAGCTGTCCTGGACGACCTGGTGCACGGACCGACCGGCGCCCCCGCCCGAGCGGGACGAGGCGGCCGCGCACGCCGATCTCGCGGCGTTGTTCCCGCCGGTCCCGCGGGTATCGGCCGATGAGGGCGCCGCCGCCTACCACGCGTGGGAGCGCGGGACGACCACCGTCGAGAGCGACCACGAGCTGTTCAACCTCGTCGTGAAGCGGTCGGTCTCGGACCTGCGCCTACTGGTGAACGAGGGTCCCGGGCCCGACCAGCGGTATGTCTCGGCCGGCGTGCCGTGGTTCACGACGCTGTTCGGGCGCGATGCGCTCATCACGGCGTTCCAGTCACTGGCCTTCCGGCCGCAGCTTGCGGTCGAGACCCTCGAGGTGCTGGCCGCCTACCAGGCTACCGAGGACGATCCGTGGCGGGACGCCGAGCCCGGCAAGATCCTGCACGAGCTGCGGACCGGGGAGATGGCCCGGGCCGGGGAGCTGCCCCACACGCCGTACT
>JAXDKY010000225.1:0-4532 GCA_034666885.1 Chloroflexota bacterium | reverse complement strand
CCGACGCGACCGCCCGCACGCATCGGTGGGCGGAACGGTCGCTCGCCGCGCACACGCGCGAGGACCAGGCGATGTTCGGGATCGTGCAGGGTGGCCTCGATCCGGAGCTGCGTGCCGCATCGACGCGTTTCGTGGCAGCGCTCCCGTTCGATGGCCTGTGCATCGGCGGGCTGGCCGGTGACGAGACGCCCGAGCAACGTGACGAGGCGCTCGACGTCGCGGTCCCGCTGCTGGCCGATGACCCGCGGCCGCGCTACTTGATGGGCCTCGGCTCGCCGGCCGACCTGCTCGAGGCGGTCCACCGTGGCGTGGACCTATTCGACAGCGTGCTGCCGGCGCGGGTCGCTCGGAACGGCCAGCTGTGGGTGCCCGGCGGTCGGTTGAACCTGCGCAACCGGGCCCACCTCGACGACCCGGCGCCGGTCCAGGCGGACTGCCCGTGCCTGCTCTGCCGGCACTTCTCGCGGGCCTACCTGGCCCACCTGTTCCGGGCCAAGGAGCTGCTCGCCTACCGGCTGGCGACTTGTCACAACCTGACCTTCACCCTAGACTTCATGGCCAGGATCCGAGCCTCGATCCGGGCCGGAACGTTCCCCGCAGATATGCCAGATCTGCGCTCGCGCGCGGGTCGGGTAAGCGGCGGTGAAGTCGCGGAGCAGTCCGCGTGAAGGATCCGTCGGTACGCTGCATGACAAGTCGGAGGCGACGCGATGGGCTCGCGAGATCGACCCAGCAAAGAGGCCAAGAAGAAGCCGAAGGCAAAGCTCGCCCAGCCGAGCCTGTCGCCGCTCTCGGAACCGCCGCAGAACGTGGAGGTCATCCGCAAGCCGCGCAAGGAGAGGCGAGTCGTCGAGGAAGAGACCGAAGAAGGCTGATCGACCGGACGGATGCCACCCAGGCCCGCTCCGCTGACCGATCGAGCCGATCGATGAGGAGCGTGACGAACGGATGGCGATGACGGACGAGCGGACCGCGGAGCGAGCGCTCGCGGAGCGGGGCAAGGCGGTGGAGGCCGCCCTGTCCTCGATCGAGAAGCAATTCGGACGCGGCGCGATCATGAAGCTTGGCTCGGCCGAGCGGCAGGCGGTCGATTTCATCCCGACGGGGTCCATCGCACTCGATCTGGCGCTGGGCGTCGGAGGGATCCCGCGCGGCCGGATCACGGAGATCTTCGGCCCGGAATCGTCGGGCAAGACGACCGTCTGCCAGCACGTGCTGGCGGAGGCCCAGGCGCGCGGCGGCGTCGTCGCCTTCATCGACGTCGAGCACGCCCTCGATCCCGCCTATGCGCGGGCGTGCGGCGTCAACGTCGATGAGCTCCTCGTTTCGCAGCCGGACACCGGCGAGCAGGCGCTCGAGATCACCGAGACCCTGATCCGCTCCGGTGGCATCGACTGCGTCGTCGTCGACTCCGTCGCGGCCCTCGTGCCGCGCGCCGAGATCGAAGGCGAGATGGGCGATTCGTTCGTCGGCATCCAGGCACGGCTCATGAGCCAGGCCCTGCGCAAACTGACCGGCGCCGTGTCGCGCTCCAACACCGCGCTCGTCTTCACCAACCAGCTGCGCGAGAAGATCGGCGTGATGTTCGGGAACCCGGAGGTCACGCCGGGTGGCCGGGCCCTGAAGTTCTACGCCTCGGTCCGGCTCGACATCCGGCGCGTGGAGACGATCAAGACCGGCACGGAATCGGTCGGTAACCGGGCCCGCGTGAAGGTCGTCAAGAACAAGGTCGCGGCGCCGTTCCGCGTCGCGGAGTTCGACATCATGTACGGCGAGGGCATCTCCAAGGAGGGCGGCCTCCTGGATGTCGGCGTCGCGATGGACGTCGTGTCCAAGACCGGGGCGTGGTTCAACTTCGGGGAGACCCGCCTGGGCCAGGGCCGTGAGGCCTCGAAGGACTTCCTCAAGACGAGCCCCGAGATCGCGGCGGAGATCGACCGCAAGATCCGCGGCAAGATCGACGAGGTTCCCATCCCGGTCGAGGGCATCGCCGAGGCCGAGTAGGCCCAGGTGACCGGTGCGAGAGCGCGGCCGCGACGCGAGTCGTTCGCGGAGCGGAAGGAGCGGCGCGCGGCCGTCGACGATCCGGCGGTCGTGCTGGAGGCGGCGGCTCGCTTTCTCGAAGCGCGGTCGCGTTCCGTGCATGAGGTGCGTCGGCGGCTCGGTGGCGCCGGCTACCAGACGGACCTCATCGAGGGCGCCATCGAGCGCATGACCGAGCTCGGGATGCTCGACGACGAGGTGTTCGCACGGGCCTGGGTCGAGTCTCGCGATCGGGTCAGGCCGCGGGGCGAGCGCGCCATCCGCGAAGAACTTCGACTCAAGGGCATCGACCGCGCGACGATCGATGTCGTGCTGGCTGAGCGTCGCGAGCGGGCCGCCGAACGCAGCGACGCTGGTGTCGACGGCGACCTGGCTCCGGTCAGTGCCGACCGCACGGCGGCTGAGCGCCTGCTCGCGAAGCACGCCCGTGCCCTCGCCCGCGTCGCCGACCCGCGCCAGCGTCGGCAGCGCGCCTACGGGCTGCTGGCACGCCACGGGTTTGACCCGGAGACCTGTCGTGAGGTCGCCGCGACCCTCGCCGACGCCCCGGACGACGGATCGGGCTGAACGCGATGGCGTGCGACTGATGCCGTCCGCGTCCTGAAAAGCGCCTCCGGCGCGAGACCCCGTTGTCCTTGGACACCACCCCGGACCACCACCCCGACCACCGGACCACACCGCACCGACCACCTTTGGCCCAGCCGTCCCGTGCCCGTTGTGGACCAAGGTCAGGGGGCCCGGACCGGGTGCCCGCACCGATACTCGCTCGGGGTCAGGTGACCCCTCCGGCGTATGCCGGCGCAATCATCCAAGTCCGGGGCGAGAGGTAGTGCATCGATGTTGAAACGCCGTTCTACGTGGTTGGGCGGGACCGGAGCCATGTTGCTCGTCCTGTCCCTCAGCGGGGTGGTCGCAGCCGCGACCGTTTTCACCGCCGCGACCGGGCCTGCGCCCGCGGCCGAGCCCCTGCCGATCGTCGATACGACCGCGACCTTCGTGGATATCGATGGAAATGGGATCGCCGACGATTGCCAGACCGTGCCCGCGGTGGCCGCTGATCAGACCGTCATCGACGCCGAGATCGCAACCGTCGATCTCAACGCCGACGGCGTGATCTCCACGACCGAGGCTGCCCACAGCGCTCGCATCGGCGGGGCCAACTGCAACCACGGCGGCTACGTCAGCTGGATCGCCCAGCACAAGCACGACTGCGTGGTCGCGCCGACCGAGCCGATCGCTCCGGTCGTCCAGCCGGTCGATGCGACCGTCGCCACCGCCGAGACGGACGAGACGGAGACGCCTGACACGACCGAGCCCGACGCCGACGCGCCGGAGGCCGACGCGCCCGAGGCCGACGCGTGCAGCGCTGACACCGCGTCGATCACGGGTGCCAGGAAGGACAAGGTCGCGGCCGCCGCCGCGCGTGAAGCCAGCAAGGCTGAGCGAACCCTCGCCCGCGAGACCGCTAAGGCCGAGCGCACCGCTGCTCGTACCACCGCCAAGGCCGAGCGAACTGCAGCACGCGAGGCCGCCAAGGCCGAGCGAGCCGCCGCACGCAACGCCGCAAAGGCCGCACGGGCGGCCGCGCACGCGGCCAAGGCCAAGAACCACAGCCACTGACCCGGGGTCCCCACCCTGGTCCAGACCGAGGAGCGGCGTCGCGAAAGCGGCGCCGCTCTTCTTTGTCCGCCACTGGTCCGCCATTGGTCCGCCGCGGTCCGCACCGTCCGCCCGCCCGCCCGCCCGTCGCCGATGCGCGGCTCGGTGTCCTCCCTGGATCCGTCCCGTTGCGCAGAGACAACCGTCCGCTAACACTCGGTTGACCCTCCCCAGCCCCGGGCCGTAGGCTACGGAGACGTTTCCGGGGCCGCTCGACGGCGTTCCCCGGACGGGAAACCGGCCGATCACGGCCCGCTGGCAGGAGGCCCCGGACCGTCCAGATGACGGTGCGGGACCTGGCTTGACCCCATGATCGGGTCCGGCCACCTCCCGAGTCGCGATCGTGCCACTGCACGATTGACGCGTCCGGCCGCATAACCCGGTCCGGATGGGAGGAAACGGATGGACACACTGACCCTCGTGGCGGTCGCCCTCGTGGCGGTCGTCGGCGGAGCCGTACTCGGCGCGTTCGCCCGCACGATGTGGGCATCCCAGGGGATGAAGGCGGCGAAAGCCGAAGCCCGTCGCATCGAGGCGGAGGCCCGCGCCCGACAGAAGGAACTGATCCTCGAAGCCAAGGACGAGAAGCTCCGACTCGGCCGGGAGGCCGAGGACGAGGCCCGAGCCCGCCGTGCCGAGCTTGCGGCGCAGGAGCGCCGGCTGGTCCAGCGAGACGAGCAGCTCGACCAGCGAGCGGAGATGGTCGAGGTGCGCGACCGAAAGCTGCTCGACCGCGAGCGCGAGCTCGAGAAGTCGCGCGAGGACCTCACCAAGGCTATCGGCGAGCAGGTCGTTGCCCTCGAGCGCGTCTCAGGGATGTCGGCCGAAGA
>JAXDKY010000224.1:0-3057 GCA_034666885.1 Chloroflexota bacterium | reverse complement strand
GCGCGTCGAGGCCCTACGCGGCGATCGCGTGCAGGGGATGCTCGGTTCCGTCGACGCCTGGTCGGCCGTGAAGCTCTATCTCTGGTTCGACCGACCGTGGTGGCGCGACGACGCGTTTCTCGGGATGCGAGTGACCACCGATCTGCCGCCTCGAAAGCTGTTCACGTTCGACGAGGCCGGCCTGGACGGCCCGGCGATCCTGCTCGCCGCCTACGCCGACGGTCGCGCCGTAGAACGCTGGGCGCCGCTTGCCGACGGAGGTGCACCGGGCGCTGCGGCCTCTCCCGCGATCCTCGACGCTGCCGCAAAGGAACTCCGTGCGGTCTTTCCGTCGATCGCCACGATCCCCGCTCCCGTCGGATCGGCGTTCAAGCATTGGGGAGCCGACCCGCTCGAGTGCGGCTGGCATTACTGGCGCGCCGGTGCCGATTCTGTTCGGGTCATCGCCGATATCGCGCAGCCGAGCCCGGGTCACGAGCTCTACATCTGCGGTGAGGCGTACTCACGCTGGCAGGCGTGGGTGGAAGGCGCCCTCGAGACAGGGGCGACCGTCGTCGAACGACTGACCGCGTCGAGCCAGGCCTGACGGTAGGATCCCGCTCCCGGAGCCGACACTCCGAGCCCTGATCGCGGCGCTCGCCGCGCGCGGTGAGCAATAGGGTCAGAAATGACTCCATCGGCCCGCGTCCCGGAGGACGGTCCGGCCGAGTATCGTCGAGTCCACATGGTCGAGACCCACGATGCAGGCCGTTCCGACACGGTCGTCGTGTGCCTGCCGGACATCCTCGAGCGGGCGCACATGGGCGAGCTTCCGTCCAATGTCGACGTCCGTCTCGTTCCGCCCGAGCCCGAGCCAGTGCCGGACCTCGCCGGCGTCGACCTCGTCGTCCCGTTCGAGCGGACCCGGGATCCGCTCTTCGAGTTGCTCGCCGGGCCACCCGGGCGGTTACGCGTCATCCAGACGCTGACCGCCGGCGTCGACTGGCTGGTCGACCGGGTGCCCGAGCACGTCATGGTCTGCAACGCCCGCGGGGTCTACGACGCGCCGCTCGCGGAGTGGGTGGTGGGAGCGATCCTGGCGATGCAGCGCGGCCTCGTGCAGTCCCGCGATGCACAAGCGCGACACGAGTGGGACGCCATCGAGCCGCCCGAGCTGTCCGGCCAGCGGGTCGTCATCCTCGGCCTGGGGTCGATCGGGACGGCCATCGCGGACCGGTTGCGCCCGTTCGGTGTCGAGATGATCGGCGTCGGTCGAACGGCACGCGACGGCGTACGCGGTCTTGCGGAACTCGACGACGTCCTCCGCCACGCCGAGATCCTCGTGAACATCCTGCCGCTCACCAGCGAGACCACGCGCCTGCTGGACGCACGACGGCTGAGCCTCCTTCCGGACAGCGCCCTGCTGGTGAACGCCGGGCGTGGTGGGACGATCGACACCGCCGCGCTCGTCGCGGAGCTCGGAACCGGTCGGATCCGTGCCGCACTCGACGTCACCGATCCGGAGCCGCTCCCGCCGGATCACCCGCTGTGGAACCTGCCCAACGTCCTGATCACGCCGCATATGGCCGGCGACTCTCCCGCCAGCGCGATCCGAGCATTCGAGCTTGTCGGCGATCAGGTCCGCCGGTTCGCGGCCGGCGAGCCGCTGATCAACGAGGTCGCCCGCTACCTGCTCGAGTGACTGAGCTGGCCGATTCGTCTATCCATCAACCCCGATGCGAAGGAGTGACGACATGAAGCTGACCGCAACGATGATGCTGACCGTCGACGGCGTGTACCAGGGGCCTGGCGGCCCCGACGAGGACCGAAGCGGCGGGTTCGAGCGCGGCGGATGGACGGCGGCGCACGCCGACGAGGCGATGTGGCCGTTCCTGACCTCGTGGTTCGAGCGCGCGGACGCGTTGCTGCTCGGACGCAAGACCTGGCAGATCTGGGAACCGTATTGGCCGCACCACGACGACGGCGATCCGGTCTCCCACGGCATCAACGTCCTGCCCAAGTACGTGCCCTCGACCACGCTAAAGGACCCGACGTGGCAGAACACCCATGTCATCGAGGGCGATGTCGAGGCGGCGGTGCGCGAGCTCAAGGCGAAGCCCGGGCGCGAGCTCCAGGTCCACGGCAGTGGCGTTCTCCTCCGCTGGCTGCTCGACCGCGACCTCGTCGACGAGCTCAACCTGCGGATCTATCCGGTCATCGTTGGCGACGGGCTGCGGCTGTTCCCGGAGCGCGGTCAGACACACAACCTCGAGTTGGTCGAGTCTCGCTCCATCCCGTCCGGCGTGATGCTCCAGACCTATCGACCGTCCGGCCGGGCGACGTTCGGCAACGCCGGGGAGTGACCCCGTGCCGAGCTCAGCCGGCCGGCAGACTGGCGCGACATCACCATTGACTGGCCTGCCAAAGGTCTCGTAGGGTCACGCCGTGGACACCGCCGACATCGAGTTCCGCAACGCGACCTATCGGTTATTCGTGGAACTGGGACGGGCGCCGAGCGCCTCGGAAGTCGCAGACGTCATCGGCGCCTCGGATGCGGCCGTCCGCGAGGCCTGGCGACGCCTCCACGACGCCCACGCGCTAGTGCTCGATCGCGCGGGTGAGATCGCGATGGCCAATCCGTTCGCTGCGAAGCCAACGCCGTTCCGCGTGGAGGCCGCCGGACGATCATGGTTCGCCAACTGCGCGTGGGACGCGTTCGGGATCGGCGCCGCGCTTGGGGCGGACAGCACGATCCATACCGAATGTGCCGATTGCCGCACGCCGCTCGACATCGTCGTCCGCGATGGCCGTCCCGACGACACGGACCTGGTCTTCCACGTCCTCGTCCCGGCCGCATCGTGGTGGGACGACATCGGGTACACCTGAGGCTCGATGCTGCTCTTCCGGTCGGAAGGCCACGTTGAGACCTGGCTCGGTGGACGAGCCCGCGGCGGGATCATCCCGGTCCTGAAGCTCGTGGAACTCGCTTACGCTTGGTGGGGCGATCGCCTCGATCCGGATTGGCGCCCGCACACCCGCGAGGGGAACCAGGCCATCCTGGACCGACTCGGCCTCAAC
>JAXDKY010000223.1:0-4058 GCA_034666885.1 Chloroflexota bacterium | reverse complement strand
TACCCGAGGTCCCCACGCCCATGGCAAGGAACAAGGTCACCGTCATCGGTGCCGGAAATGTCGGCGCGACGACCGCGCAACGGATCGCCGAGGCAGGCCTCGCGGACGTCGTCCTCGTCGACATCGTGGAGGGCCTGCCCCAGGGCAAGGGCCTCGACCTCGCCGAGGCGGCCCCGGTCGTCGGGCACGATTCCCGCATCACCGGCACGAACGACTACGCCGACACGGCGGGTTCCGACATCGTCGTCGTGACCTCTGGCCTGGCGCGGCAACCGGGGATGAGCCGGGACGACCTGCTGGCCAAGAACGCGGGCATCGTCCGGGCGGTCGTGGAGCAGGCCGCGAAGCACTCCCCGGACGCGATCCTGATCATCGTGACCAATCCGCTCGACGCAATGTGCCACGTCGCGATGGCCGCGTCGGGCTTCCCGCGCGAGCGCGTGCTCGGCATGGCCGGCGTGCTCGATAGCGCCCGGTTCCGGACGTTCATCGCCGAGGAGCTCGGCGTCAGCGTCGAGGATACCCACGCGTTCGTCCTCGGCGGCCACGGCGACACGATGGTGCCGCTGTCGCGCTACTCGACGGTCGCCGGCGTGCCCATCACCGAGCTCCTGCCGGCCGACCGGGTCAAGGCGCTCGAGGACCGGACCGCCAACGGCGGCGCCGAGGTGGTCGCCTTGCTGAAGACCGGTTCTGCCTTCTATGCCCCGGCCGCGTCGACGTTCGAGATGGTCGAGTCGATCCTGCTCGATCGGAAGCGCGTGCTGCCGTGCGCCGTTCTGCTCCAGGGCGAGTTCGGCGCCGACGGCGTGTTCGTCGGCGTGCCGATCGTGCTGGGTGCGTCCGGGATGGAGCGCATCTTCGAGATCGAGCTCACGGCCGACGAGCAGGCGGCGTTCGATGCTTCGGCGGCCGCCGTTCGCGAGCTGGTGGACAAGCTCCCCGCCTGAGCCGCCTGAGCCGCCTGAGCCGTCGAGGCGGCCGGGTCAGGGTTTCGTGCAGAGCCGGAACTGGCCCGGGGCGCTGCCCCGGTAATCCAGCTGGGTGCCGTCGGCCGCCACGACGACGTGGTACCCGTCAACGAGCGCCTGCGTGTACATCACGCCCATTTCCGGGCAGCCCAGGGAGCCGTCCGAGAACGTCTCGGGCTGGGCCGACACGATCGATACCGCGCCAGGATCGACGCTGAGGCGCGCGGCCGCATCGGCCACGATGGGATCCAGGATCTCGGCCGGCAGCGCCACGTCAGCGCTGGCAGCCGGTTGGCTCGAGGGCGCTGGAGCGACCGTGGACGGCGCTCCGGCTGAGCCCGCGCCGCCGCCGCTCGCGGTACAGGCGGCAAGAAGGATCGCCGCCGCGCCGATGATGAGGGTGCGCAACATCGCCGGATGCTACGCCCATTCGGCGCCGATGGGTCGGATCTAGCCGACCGCCGCCAGGCTCGGCATCGCCGGTCGCTCCATCGTGTTCGCTCGTTCGAGCGAGCGTTCGACCGTCCGCGACAGTGCCAGCCGATACGTCGCGTCGGTCTCGGGGAGCGGCCGCTCGGCCAGCTCGCGTGCCAGCACTTCACTTAGACGGCGATACTGGCGAACGACCTGCGACCGCGTGCCGACCTGGCCGTGGACGGCGATGAGCACCTCATGCGCCTCTTCGCGAAGCGGGTCGCGCGCGAGCAGGCGCTCGGCGCCGTCGCGGGCACCATCGACGTCGCCCTTGGCGAGGCGTTCCGCCGCCACGGTCGCGAGGGCGTCCTCGTAGCGGTCGGCCAGGCGTTCTCGCTCGGCCGCGAAGCAATCGTGGCCGAGGCCCTCGGCGAGGTCGCCGCCGTAGAGCGCGACGGCCATCTCGGCGCCGCAGGTCGGTTCGGCGGCGCACGCTTCGAATCGATCGGTGTCGAGTCTGGCTACGGCCTCGGCGCGGAAGCCGAGCGTCTCGGTATCGGCTTCGAGCATCGCGTCGAGATCGAGCCCCGCGGCGGCGAGTGCGCCGCGCAGCTGGTACAGGGCCTGGCGGAGCGGTCCGGTCGCGGTGATCATCGACTCAGGCCACAGGTCGGTCGCGATCGCTTCGCGTGTCCTGGGTCGTCGGGTCAGCACGAGCAGCGTGAACAGCGCCTGCGCGTGGCGGCCGACGATACGGACCTCCTGCCCCCGCGTGGTCCGGATCGAGAAACGGCCAAGGAGCGTGATCTCCAAGCCGGCCGGTGCGACGGTACGGTGCGGCACGGCGTCCCCACAGGTGCGTCACGACGTCCGGCCCGTCCCCCCGGAGGACCGGACGCCGGGACTTTGATCGGCACCGCCCCCAGGCTCGCCGATCCTTTTCCCCCCAATCGCGACCGAACTGCGTCTTCGCACCCTCGGCCGGATGCCCGGATGGTGTCGCTCAGGGCACCCAAGGGCGACGGAACGCCCGACACCGGATGTGTCGGTCAGCCGACAAGGCCCGCACGGGTACACTTCCCGGACCGTGCCGATCGCCGTCATCGCGTTCGACTTCGACCCCCTTCTGCGCCTCGGCGACGGCCTCGTCGTGCGCTGGCAGACGGTCGCCCTGGCCGCGATCGTCGCGGTCTGCCTGCTGCTCGCCGGCATCCTCGGGCGGCGCGCCGCCCTGCGCTCCGATGACCTGCTGTACATCGCGGTCGGCGCGGTCCCGGGGGCGGTCATCGGGGGTCGCCTGGGTGAGCTCGCGATGGTTCCCCAGGCGTTCAACGGCGGGCCCCTGACCCTGTTCGATCCGGCGATCGGCGGCCTGGAGCTCGGGCTCGGCGTCGTTGGCGGGATCCTGACCGGCGCCTACGTCGGGACGCTGCTCGGGGCGCCGGTCGGTCGCTGGGCGCACACCCTGGCCTTGCCGCTGCTCATCGCCCTCGGTGCCGGCAAGATCGCGATGGCCCTGGGCGGAAGTGGGCAGGGCCTGCCGCTGGACGCCGTGTGGGCCACTGCGTACCTCGGTCCCGGGCCGTGGGGTTCCCTCGCTCCGCAACTGCCGTCGCATCCGTCGCAGCTCCACGAGGGAGCGGCCACGCTCATCCTGGCGGCCGTCGTCGCGGTCGGCGGGATCGGCCTCAGCTCTGCCGGGCGCGACGGCCGGCTGCTGCTCATCGCGCTCGGCGCCTGGGCGGCGATCCGGGCGCTGGTGTCGATCACGTGGCGCGATCCCGCGCTGATCGGCCCGCTGCCCGTCGGGGGCGTCCTCGCCGTCGCGATCGTCGCCGGCGCGGGCGTCGCCCTCGCCGGTTCCCCGTGGTGGTCGCGCCGGCGACTGCGGGCGCAGGCAGAACGGGCGGCCAGCGAGATACCGTCCTGGCCGGATCCGGAGACGCGGGTCAAGTTCTGAGACCCGCTCGCGCGCCGGCCCATCGCGTTGACGGAGTATCTTGAGGGGCACGCTCATGCCCGCCCCCCGGGCCCTCAGCCCGCATCGGCCCGCCAGATCGCCACACGAGGACCGTCTTCCATGACCCAGGTCGCCGAACCCGACATCTCTCCGACCGCCGCGCCCGGCCGGGTCAGCCACTGGATCAACGGCCGGTCCGTCCAGGGCACCTCCGGCCGCGAGGGAGCGGTCTACGACCCGGCCACGGGGACGCTGACGAGGCACGTGGACTTCGCCTCGACCGAGGAGATGGCCGCGGCCGTGGCGGCGGCCAAGGCGGCCTTCCCGGGCTGGCGGGCAACATCGCTGTCGAAGCGCACCGACATCATGTTCAAGATCCGGAACCTCGTGGACCAACGGCGGCACGAGCTCGCGGCGCACCTTACGGCCGAGCACGGCAAGGTGCCGTCCGACGCCCTTGGCGAGATCGCGCGCGGTCTCGAGAACCTCGAGTTCGCGACCGGCATCCCCAACCTGCTCAAGGGCGGCTACTCGGAGCAGGTCTCGACCGGCGTGGACGTCTACCAGATCCGCCAGCCGCTGGGGGTAGTTGCCGGTATTACCCCGTTCAACTTCCCGGCGATGGTCCCGATGTGGATGTTCGGGACCGCCATCGCGGCCGGCAACACGTTCATCCTCAAGCCGTCCGAGAAGGACCCGTCGGCCGCCAACTT
>JAXDKY010000222.1:0-7703 GCA_034666885.1 Chloroflexota bacterium | reverse complement strand
TGGTCGAGTCCGGCACGGCGCTCGAGGTCAACACCAGCGGCCTCCGCCAGGAAACCGCCGAAACCTACCCACCAGCGCCGATCGTGGCGCGCTTCCGCGAGCTCGGCGGGGAGCGTGTCACCGTGGGTTCCGACGCCCATCGCGCCGAACACCTGGGCTGGGCGCTGAACGAGGGCTACGTTGCAGCCCGCGCCGCGGGCTTCCGGGCGCTGACCTTCCGCCGCGGCGGGGAAACGCCGGTCAGCGTGGAGCTTCCCGGCCCAGCCTGACGTCGCCCGCGGGGTCGGTGCCCACTCGCACCGAACACGCAGAAAACGGGGTCCTGGGCGCTCGCTATGGAGGCGGGAACGTGGCAGGATGCCCGGACATGGATGTCGAGGGGATCCAGCGCGCACGCGACCGCCCGGACGAACGCCCTAACGCCGCGCGTGGCGAATCGTTATGACGCTCGACGAAACCGCGCTCGATCGGTTGGTCGAAGAGGCCCGGGCGGGAGACGCGTGGGCCTTCGGGCTCTTGTTCGACCACTTCCACCTGCCGGTCTATCGCTTTATCGCCAGCCGCGTCCAGCGCCCGTCGGACGCGGAGGACTTGACGCAACTCGTCTTCGTCAAGGCCCTGGAGGCCCTGCCGCGCTACGAGTCGCGGGGCATCCCGTTCGGGGGTTGGCTGTTCAGGCTGGCCAGGAATACCGTCATCGATCACGTTCGGACCCGTCACGACCACGCCGACCTGGACGCAGCCGCCGGGCATGCCGGCCACGAGGCCGGTCCTGACGAGGTGACCGTCGCGCGCCAGGAGCTCGACGACGTCGCCGCCGCGATGGGGTCACTGACCGATGAGCAACGAGACGCCATCGCCCTGCGCTTCTTCGCCGGCCTCTCGGCCCGCGAAGCGGCGATGGTGATGGGCAAACAGGAAGGGACGGTACGCGGGCTGCAGTTCCGGGCGATCGCCGCGTTGCGGCGCCAGCTCGGGATCGATGAGCCGGGTGCAGGGATCGATGGCGAAGCCCCGACCCGCCGACGGCAGGCCCGCTGATGGACGACATGTTCGGAACGATGACCGGAGACGCACTGCTGGGGCGACGCCTTGAGGCGTACGCCGAGCTGCGCCTGTCGCCCGACCTGGCGACGTCGGCCCGGCTCCGGGCCCGGGTGCTCGCCGTCGCCCACCGCCGCGCCGCCCTGTCCCGCGCCGATGCGGGGCTGACGATCCTGCCGCGGCCGGAGCCCAGCGCGGTCGCCGCGCCGTTCTCGGCGCAGGCCCGGGCGCAGGCGAAGGCGCGTCGCGGCGCCCGATCTCGCGGCCAGCGCTTGCGACGCGCGGGCGCCGTCGTCCTCGCCGCATCCTTCGCGCTGAGCGTGGCGGTGGGCGGGGTCGCGGCTGCGCGACCCGGCGGGCCGCTGTACGAGACCCGCCTCTGGGCGGAGACCCTGCAGCTCCCCACCGATCCATCGGCTCGCGCGGTCGCGGAGCTCGACCGACTGAAGGCCCGGCTGCTGGAGATCGGTGAAGCGAGCCGATCCGGGGATTCCGCGGGAGCGATGGCCGCCCTCCAGGCCTATCAATCGATCGTCGACGAGGCATCGGCATCGGCCATCCTGGCCGGAGACGAGGTTGCCGCCGCGGCGCTCCAGACGGGTGTGGGACACAACGTCGAGGTCCTCCAGGCGCTGCTCGGCAAGGTGCCCAGCCACGCCGGGTCCGCGATCTCCGACGCGCTCGATGCCGCCATCGCCAGAAGCACCGACGCGGTCGAGCGGATCGGTGCCAGCCGACCCGCAAGCGCCCCGGGTCACGTCGACGGCCCGGCGCAGAACGGCGGCGGCCCGGCGCCGAAGGCGACCAACACGCCGACC
Source organism: Chloroflexota bacterium (assembly GCA_034666885.1). Lineage (GTDB taxonomy): Bacteria > Chloroflexota > Limnocylindria > Limnocylindrales > CSP1-4 > SPCO01. The sequence continues at coordinate 5,841 of JAXDKY010000222.1, read as the reverse complement.
GCCACGCCGACCGCGGCGCCCACCAACGACCCGACGGCGCGGCCGAAGCCCACGCCCAAGGTGACCCCCGCACCGACCCCGAAGGCGACGCCGACCCACGCGGTCGAGACCAGGGCTCCCGCCTCACCGAAGCCCGGACACGGCAAGGGCCTCCAGGGCGGTTGACCTCGCGCGTCTGATCCGGGGCACGTTCGGCGCCAGGTGGCGACACCCCTCCAGACCCTCGGCTACGCTGCGCAGGTGAGCCCCGCAGAGACCACGACGCTGCAGCTCGAGGTGCTCGGGGCCGGACCCGCGTACACCAATCGACCCGGCGCCACCGGCGCGGCGTACCTCCTTCGACACGGCCCGACGGCGCTCCTCCTGGACCTCGGCCAGGGCTCCTTTCCGCGACTCGCCCAGGCCATCGAGCCGAGCATGCTGGACGCCGTCGCCATCAGCCACCTGCACCCCGACCACTTCATCGACCTGGTGGTGCTGCGGCACTACCTCCGCTGGGAGTTCGACCCGCCGCGGCGGGTCCGGGTCGTCGCTCCCGCGGGCCTCGCGACCCGCCTCGACGCCCTCCACGATGAACCCGGCTTCACCGCCGGCGCGTTCGATGTCGAGGACGTGACATCGGGCTCCCGGACCGTCGGCACATTGACCTTGGAAGCTCGGCCGGTGACGCATACGCGCGACAGCCATGCCTACCGGGTCGCCATCGTTTCGGGATCCGGTCCTGGTCTCGTCTACTCCGGCGACTGCGGACGGGCCGAGGATCTCGATGCGCTGATCCGCGCCGGGGACACCCTGCTATCCGAAGTCTCGTTCGGGCCCGGGCCGGTCCCGCCCGGCGCCGAGCATCTCGACGGGCCGGCCGTCGGCGCGCTGGCGCAGCGCACCGGTGTCGGCCGGGTCCTGTTGACGCACCTGCAGATGGGCTACGACGAGGCAGCCACACTCGAAACCGTGCGGGCGGCGTTCGATGGGCCGGTCGGCTTCGTGGGCCCCGGGTCACGGCTCGCCATCGAGGGCTGATGGCGCTGCTATCAGCGCGCCGGGCATGGAACGACCGGGGCGCACCATCGCTGGCACGCCCCGGTCGCGAACCGCTCGTCACGGACGGCGGCGATCAGACGGGGCGGAGCACTCCACGGACAGCGGAGCGCTCCGCCCGGGTCTCGGGGACCCCAAAGGGAAGCCGGGTTCGCGGTCGGTCGGCCGTCGAGCTCCGGCCGACCGCGAGTGACCGGGGCTAGCGCCTCCGCTCGCGGACCGAGACCGGCACCGGAGTGACGAGCCCGACCACGAGGGTGACTGCGGCGAGGAACAGCAGGACGAGCATCAGGGCGAAACCCGGGCTGCTCGGTGCCGGCGTGTCGGTGGCGATGGAGTCGGTCGGCGGCAGCGTGATCCGAGGCGTGGCGGTTGCACCGGCCACGACCGTGGGCACGTAGACGTCCGAGTCGTCGACATCGGGCAGGGTCTGCGCCGAGTCGATGGTGGCGACGTTGTGCAGCGGCTGCACGAACTCCGCGGCGCCCTTGTCGATGGTCGCCTTGTAGGTGACCGAGCCATCCTCGGACACCCGCTCGGCGGTCCACCGGAGCGTGCGCGTTGCCGTGTCGTAGCCCTGGAAGATGAACTGGGCGTTGCTGGTCGCGGAGCCTGCGACATACGTCACGCCGAGCGGCAGGACGTCGCTGAGGACACCGGCGGTGACCGGGTCACCCTGCAGGTCGTAGGCCAGCGTGTAGGTCACGGTCGCACCCTCGTCTGCCGTCGGCAGGTTGACGATGGTCCCGTCTGGCAGCTCAAGGGGCTCGAGCGGCGCGTTGTTGGTCTTGTCGAGGAGCAGGCCGAAGTGCTGGATCGTGACCGCCGCGTCGTCGCTGTCCTGGACCGGGTTGCCCTCGGCCGTGACGCCGCGAGCGACGGCGATGTTGTGGGTATCGACCTGGACGCCGATCGTGAAGGTGCAGGTCATCGACTCAGCGACAGCCAGCGTGGTCTTCGGGCAATCGGCCTGGAAGTCGTCGCCGGCGACGGCGGGCGTGCCCGCGTCATCGGTGACCGTGACGTTGGACAGCGGCAGCGGGCCGCTGTTGGTGACGACGTAGGTGTACTTGACCGGCCCCGCCTCGGTGGCGAAGACCTGGCCGTCGGGCGCGGTGCCCGCGGTCTTGATGAGCTGGATGGCCGGCAGCTGCGGGGTCACGTCCTCGTTGGCGGAGACGCAGCCCTGGAGCTCCGAGACGCAGACCTGGGCCGTGTTCACCTGGCGGGCCGCCGTCGCGTTCGCGTCGATCTTGACGTCGTAGGTGATCGTCACCGACGGATCGCCCGAGCCCAGGAGCGCGAACTCCCAGGTCAGCGTCCGGCCATTCGCCGACACGGTCGGCTCATCCGCGGTGGACACCGCTGCGGGGCTCACCTTGGACTTGGCACTGCCGGCGACGTAGGTCTGCCCGACGGGCAGGGTGTCCGTGACGACGGCGTTCGTGACCGGTCCGTCCGCGACCTTCACGTTGAGCTGGAAGGACACGGTCTGGTTCGGTTCGACGAGGTCGTCGCTGGCACCCTTGGAGATCCCGATCTCGGGGCACTGGACCGTCTCGCTGGCACTGGCCGGCGTGGGGTCGATGCTTGCGTGATCGAGGACGGCCGTGTTCGGCACGACACCGCACTGGCTGGCATTGCCAGCCGTCGTCGGTGCGACGACATGGACCGTCGATGTGCCATCGGCCGGGAGGTTGCCCGAGAAGCTCAGCACGTTACCGACGAGGCTCCAACCGGTGGAGGGAGCCGCGAGCGACCACGTGAAGTCGCTGTCGAGCGTGTCGGAGACGGTGACGCCGAAGGCGGTCCCGGCCCCGTTGTTCTTGATCGTGATCGTGAAGCCGATCTGGTGCCCGATGAGGACCGGGTTGACGTGATCGGCGTCCTTGTCGATGGCCAGCGCGGGGCAATCGACGACGATCGTCGCGCTATCGGTGTTGTTGCCGGTGATGGCCGGGGCGTTCGACTCGTTGGAGGCGTCGACCGTGACGGAGTTCACGATCGGGCCGCAGTCATCGAGGTCGGTGTCGCCGGAGACGGCGATCGAGATCACCTTGCCGGCGGCCAGGTTGCCCAGGTCGGGGCAGCTCAGCGAGATGCCACTGATCGTGCACAGGGCGCCGGGGTCGGCCGCCACGACGCCGTCGATGGTGACGGAGTCGAGGTTCCAGGCGACGCCGCCCGGGAGGATGTCGGTGAGGCTGACGTCATACGCCGTGCCGGCGCCGATGTTGGTGATGACGATCGAGAAGGCGGCGACTTCGCCGGCGCTGATGGTGTCGTCCACGGCTGTCTTGACGACCCGGAGATCCGGGCAGTTGACGGTGACGGACGCCGAGGCGCTGTTGTCGTCGGTGATGTCGGTGGCGTTGGATTCATTGGTCGCGTCGACCGTGACCGTGTTCGGGACGACACCGCAGTCGGCGGCATCGGTCGTGCCCACGATGTGGACCGCGGCCGAGGCGCCGGGGGCGAGGTCAGCCGGGCCGAACTTCAGGACGCCCGCGACGATCGACCAGCCGTTGGCGGCCCCGTCGATCGACCAGGTGATCCCGGCCGGCAGGGTGTCGGAGCCGGTGGCGCCGTAGGCGGTGCCGGTGCCGTTGTTCTTGATCGTGACCGTGAAGCCGATCGCGTCACCGGCGTTGACCGGGGACTTGTCGGCGGTCTTGAGGGCCTGCACGTCCGGGCAGTTGACGGTGATCTTGCCCGGATCGGTGTTGTCGTCCGTGAAGGCGGCCGTGTCGGGCTCATTGCCCGCGTCGACGGTCGCGAGGTTCGGGTACGCGGCGCACTGCGCCGAGGTCGTGGTCGTCGTCACGGTGATCGTGAACGACTGGCCGGCGGTCATCGACGCGTCGGAGCACGACAGCGTCTGCAGACCGGGACCGGGCGAGACCGCGCAGGTGACGCCGGTGATATCACCGGTCGCCGACCCGAAGGCCCACGTCAGGCCGGTCGGCAGCGGGTCGCTCAGCGTGACCCCCGTGGCCGTGCCGGGACCGGCGTTCGAGACGACGATCGAGAAGGACGCGGCGTCGCCGGCGTTGACCTGACCGTCGTTCGGCGTCTTCACGACGTTGACGTTCGGGCACTGCACCGTGATCTTGCCGGGGTCGGTATCGGTGCCGTCGTTGGTCGACGTGATCTGACCCGTGTTGTTGATCTCACCGCAGCTGGCCTTGGTCGTCGCGCTCGTGAGCGTGACGGTGCCGTTGACCGGAGCCGCGTTCGGGAAGTTCGGGTTGCCGGCGATGGTGCCGACATTGCAGGTGAGGACCTCGGCGGCACTCAGGTTGCAGGTGGAACCGGTCCCGGTGGAATCGCTGATGTTCCAGTTCACGCCCGCGGGGGCCGGCACGGTGTCCGTGACGACGACGCCCGCGGCGCTGCCTTCGCCCTCGTTCGTCCAGCTCAGCGTGAAGCTGATGTTGTCGCCCGCTGAGGCAGTGCCGTTGTTCGGCGTCTTGACGATCTGGACGTCGGCCGGGATGACCCGGAAGCACTCGGTCGTGTCGTTGGTGTGTTTGCCAGCGAGGTACTCGGAGCCGGTCGCCGGCGTGTATTCAGCGCGGAAGCAGTACCAGCCGAGCGCGGTGGGCGTGAACGCAGCCGAGGTCGCGCTCTCGTTGGCGATCGTCACGGTGCTACCGACCTGGTCGCCGCCGGTCGAGCAATCGGGCTTGGAGCCGCTGGCGCCGGGGCCGCAGACGAAGAAGTCGACCTTGCCGGCGACGGTACCGTTCGACCCACTGAACGTGGCGACGTCGACGACCGACTCGCCCTTGTTGATCTTGTTGACGTCCGTGGTGCCCTGCTTGACCTGGGTCTCGATCTTTGGCGGGACACAGGTGTCCAGGCTGCCGAGTGCGAAGTCCTTGAGCTGCGCGTCGGTCTCCTGCGAGGAGCGGGTCTCGGCGAGGAACGTGCCGAAGCACGGCGCGTGACCCCCGAACATGTCGCTGAGGTTGATTCCGCCCTCGTAGAACTGGCCGGGGCCGAAGTTCGTCTGCCCGTCCTTGTTCACGAAGGTCCACGGCGCGTTCGTCGTGGTCGTGTTCGAGACAGCGCAGATACCGAACGTGCCTTCGGCGACGTCGCACTTCGAACCGGCCGCGACCAGATTCAGGTTGCTGCCGTTCGTGGCCGGGTCGCAGTTTCCGGGGCTGACGCTGTTGTTGCCGCCGGGCGGTGACCACTCGTAGGCGCAGATCAGGTCGACCGCGCCGCCGTTCGTGTATTCGCTCAGGATCAGGACGTCGCCGACCTTGTGCACGCCCGTGAAATCGGCACCATTGAGGCCGATGTTGTTCTGGAAGAACCAGAAGCCGATCTGCGCATCGCCGTCGTTGTCGAAACGGTCGGCGCCGAAGTACACCCAGGTATCACCGGTGTCCGCCTTCTTGTAGACGGCGGCGTAGGCGTCGAGGAGCTCGTTCTTGTCGGGGGATCCGCCGGTCGCCGTGCGCTTCCAGCTCGAGATGTTGTTCTCGTCCTTGGAGCCACCGGTCGTGAAGTACGTATTGTCGACGGCCTCGGCTTCGCTCGCGGCGCCCGCGAAGAAGTTGTCGAGCGCGCCCTCGGGGCCGTTCTGCCAGTCCGCGCCCGGATCGGCGGAGTCGGTGGCATTGCCATCGAGCTCGAAGAGGCCTTCGTTGTGGGCTGCAAGGGTCGGAGCTGGCGAGGCCAGCTGGACCGACTGCAGCGCCAAGGAGAACAGGAAGAGCGCGGTCCACAGCAGAGTCAGACTCTTCCGTGTCCGCGCGTTCATGGCAAACCAAAGTCCCCGAGACATCGGCT
>JAXDKY010000221.1:0-12920 GCA_034666885.1 Chloroflexota bacterium | reverse complement strand
CGTGCTGCAGTCGGTCGGTGCCGTGTACCCGGATATGACCGTGGGCGCGCCGGGCGACGCACTGCTCGACGTCTTCATCGTCGCGGCGACGGCCGAGCCATTCCGCTGCTTCGGCAACATCCTCGTGGAGCCCGCGATGGCGGTGGACGAGACCGAGGACGTGGATGTCGTCGTGATCTGCGACATGTACGCCCCGATCACGGTGGCACCGCGGGGCAAGTTCGCGGCCGAGACGGCGTGGTTGCGGCGCATGCACGACAAAGGCGCGGTCATCGCGACCGTGTGCACCGGCTCCGTCCTCCTGGCGGAGTCCGGGCTGCTCGATGGACGTTCTTGCGCGAGCCATTGGGCGTACGGCTCGCTGTTCCAGGAGGCATACCCGCGGGTCCGATTCCGGCCCGAGAAGGTGCTGGAGCTCGCGCATGAGGCGGACGGGCTGATCACGGCCGGTGGTGTCACGTCGTGGCACGACCTGGCGCTGTACCTCATCGCCCGGTACTGCGGCCCGGGCCATGCCGCGAACACGGCCAAGGTCTTCCTCATCGACCGCCACGCGGATGGGCAGCTCCCCTACTCCGCCATGACGCGTGTCGTCGGCGGGGAGGACGCGGCGATCAACCAGGCGCTCGACTGGATCGAGGATCACTACGCGCTGCCGAACCCGGTCTCCGCGATGGCGACCGAGGTGGGGCTCCTGCCGCGGACGTTCGCCAGGCGGTTCGTCGCGGCCACCGGCCGCCGGCCGATCGATCATGTCCACGCCCTCCGCGTCGAGACCGCGCGGCGATTGCTCGAAGCCGGCGCCGCCGTGGTCGACGACGTGGGCTTTGACGTCGGGTACGAGGATCCGACGTTCTTTCGGCGCCTCTTCCGGCGCGCGACCGGGATGACCCCGGCCGCGTACCGGCGCAAGTACTGGGCGATCTCCGCCGTCGGCGACGCTAGCATGGTGCGCTGACGGCTCGCACAGTCGCGCTCGTGCGAGTCGCCGTGGTTCCGGGCTGATCCAGGGACTGCGCCTCGCGGCCGAGCTGGATGTTGCCCCAATACGGGTAGAAGAACGGCTCCGAGTCGACGACGTCGGTGAAGCTCAGTTCGCCCCGGGCTCCGGCGAAGCCGCCGGTCCCCTGCACGATCGGGTGGTGGCACCGGCCGTGGAGCTCGGTGGTGCCGTCGAATCGGGCGGTGTACGTGTACGTCGTGAAGAACGTGCCGCAGACCGAGCCGAGACAGCCGGTGAAGTGCTCCGTACCGCGGGCGAGCATCGTGGCCTGGGCGGGGAGCGGCTCCACCACGAACGTGTCGACCCACCAGCAGCCGACCAGCGCGCCATCCATCAGATAGCCGTCACCGTTCCCGCACGAGCCGTACTCGTGTTGGACGCCGCGGACGACCGTCGCGCCCGGCCCGGCCGCCGAGGCCGTCCCCGGGACGATCGTCGCGACCATCAGGGCTGCGACGATGATGGCGGCCGCGCGTCTGCCGACGGATGCCCTTCGCTGGATCGACATGGTTCCTGCCTTTCGTCTGACCGCAGCCGGTGTCGGCTGCCTCAGCCGACACGGTTACGCATCGCGCCGGGGCGCTCCAGAGGGAGACAAGCCTGAATCGGGTCGATTCGGACACGGGTGGCTCGGCGTGTCCACGAGCCGATGAGACCAGTCAGGAGGCGGGTGGACGCCCTTCGAAGGCGGTTTGTCAGGGCGGCGCGACGGGGGTGTAGGTGGCGACCGGCCGCTCCAGCCCGGCCCGCGACAGGTGAGTTCAGCCCGCAGGCGGGATGTTGTGGTTCAGGCGGAACACGTTGTCGGGATCCCAGGCGCGTTTGAGCTGGGCCAGGCGAGCAACCTTGGCGTCGCCGTAGAACGCCTGCGTCTCGGCCGGCCCTTCGTCGGAATTCCCGTTGACGTACCGGCCGAGGGTCGCATCCGGCTCGACGATCGCCATCGCCCTTCGCACCCAGTCGCGGTTCGCCTCGTCGTCCGTGGCATCGTCCCAGGCCGTGTCGGCACTTAGATCGAAGCGGGCAGCTCGACCCGCGTAGGCCATCGCGTCGTCCTCCACTCGAGCGATCGCGCCGCCCTGGGCCGTGATCGAAAACGACCCTTCGGCGGGCCCGCTAGCGACGTGCTCGACCAGCTCCTCGAGGGCCTCGGGGCGGACGTCGTTCGCGTACAGGCTCTTGATGAATGATCGGCGCCCCCAGCCGAGCACGAGATCGTGCGCGGTCTGGACCTCAAGGTACGGTTTGCTGCCGCCGCTGACGGAAACCGGCTCGGGTCCCCGACGGAGACCTGCCGTATCGGCCTCGACGGCTTCGGCTCGCCCGCTGTGGTTGAAGGCGATGACGACGATCGGCTGCCCGGCGACCGACTCCGGATACTCGGCGGCTGGGAGGGCCTGGTTGATCCCGTAGATCACCGACACGGCGTCCGGTGCGTTGGCCGCGTAGTCGCGGAACACGTCGAACACGTCGCGCGCCATCGATGCCGGGTAGATCCGGACGCCGCGGTGGAGCTCTGGCCCGAAGGGGTGCAACCCGAACTCGAACGCCGTCGCGATGCCGAAATTCCAGCCGGCCCCGCGCATGCCCCAGAACAGCTCAGGTTCCTCACTCTCGCTCGCCCGGACGAGCCGGCCATCGGCCGTGACGAGCTCGACCGCCCGGAGGTTGTCGATCGTCAGGCCGAACTGCCGCTGCAGCCGGCCGACCCCGCCGCCGAGCGTCAGGCCGGCCACGCCCGTGTGACCGATGACGCCGACCGGGCAGACGAGCCCGTGGGCCTGCGCCGCGACATCGAGCTCACCGAGGAGCGCGCCGCCGTTCGCACGCGCGATACGTCGCTGCCCGTCCACGGTCACGCCGCGCATGCGCGAGAGATCAACGACGAGGCCACCGTCGCACGTCGAATGTCCGACGGCGCTGTGGCCGCCGGATCGGACGGCCAACGCGAGGTCGTGATCGCGAGCGAATCGGATCGCGATGGCGACCTGGTCTGCGGTCGTCGGACGCAGCACGACTGCCGGTCGCCGGTCGTGCACGGCGTTCCACAACCGGCGGGCCTCGTCATAGCCCTCATCGGCGGGCGTGACGACCTCGCCGCCAAACGTGTCGCGAAGGCCCGTGATCTGGGCGTCGGTAAGCCCCGCGGGCGCCTGGGCCATCGTGGATCCTCCCTTAGTCGTGGACCGCGGGCTCCCGCAAGCCTAGCGCCGCGCGAACCGGTCGCGTTCGTGCAGCGCAGGGAGCGTGCCCGGCTCCCGCGCCGATGTCGCTATCGCTAACTACGGTAAACGACGTTTGACGGGCTTCTCCACGCAAGGGACCATCTCCGGGTGCACCGCGTCCTCGCCGGTTTCCTGGCCATGTCCGTCGCCGTCTTCGTCCTGGCATCGCCCTCGGTAGCGGAGGCCAAGCCGAAGCCCCGACCCACGCCGACCCCGATCCCGACCGTTCAACCGACTCCAAGCCCGACGCCCGCGCCGACGCCGACCCCCTCCCCCACGCCGACACCGACTCCCACCCCGACACCCAGCCCGACCGCGACTCCGGCGTACCTTGACGGCATCGACGTCAGCTACCACCAGGGCACGATCGACTGGCGGCAGGTCGCGGCCGCCGGCAAGCGGTTCGCGTTCGTTCGCGCCACGGCCGGCACGCTCACGGCAGACACCGCGTACACGACGAACCGTTCCGGGGCGCGCGCCGCTGGCCTCGCGGTCGGGTCCTATCACTTCGCCAACCCCGATACCGCGGCGAACGACGCGAGCAACGAGGCGAGCTGGTTCCTTCGGAACGCGACGATCGCGTCCGGCGACCTCGTTCCGGTCCTCGACTTCGAGACCGCGAATGGCCTCGACCCGGCGTCGCTGACGGCGTGGGCACAGACGTGGCTCTCGCAGGTCTCGGCGGCGACCGGGGTGCGACCGATCATCTACACGACGCCGAATTTCTGGTCGACATCGATGGCCGACACCGACTGGTTCGCGAGAAACGGCTACGCCGTCCTCTGGATCGCCAACTGGACGACGGCGAGTCAGCCCGCCGTCCCGGCGGGCGGCTGGGGTGGCAACGGCTGGTCGTTCTGGCAGCACTCGAGCAACGGCTCGGTGCCCGGGATCAGCGGCGCCGTGGATCTCGATCGGTTCAACGGTTCGTCGCTGCCGGCCCCCTTGTTCGTGCCCTGAGGGCCTCGCGGACACGGACTCCAGTAGGACGGCACGTATGGTACTGTGGGTGGCATGGAGAAGACGACCGTCTATCTGACCACTGGACAGAAGCGTGCTCTGGCGCGCGCGGCGAAGGCGTCTGGTCGAAGCGAGGCTGATCTCATCCGCGACGGGATCGACACCGTCACGAGTCGACACCGAACGGCGGAACCGACGCTTCCACTGTTCGAGAGCGGCCAGTCTGATCTCGCCGAGCGGGTCGACGACCTCCTCGACGGCTTCGGCGAGCGGTGATCATCCTCGACACCAGTGGGCTGCTCTCGGCGATCGACGCATCACAAACGCACCATCGGGCGGCTGCGTCCGTGCTCAGGAACGCCGAGCCACCGCGCTTCTTATCCCCGTTTGTCCTGGCCGAGCTCGACTACCTTCTAGCGACACGTGTCTCAAGGGCCGCGGAGCAGCTGCTGCTTGGACAGGTGGCGGACGGCGTCTATCAGATCGAGTCGTTCGACGCCGGCGACATAGCAAGGGCGATCGAGGTCCTGAACCAGTACTCGGACCTCGACCTTGGGCTAGCGGACGCATCCCTCGTCGTCCTGTCGGAACGCCACGACTTGCTCGACCTGTTGACCCTCGACGAGCGCCACTTCCGTGCCGTACGCGGCCCGGGTGGAAAGGCATTCCGTATCCTTCCGGCCGACCTACCTTAAGGCAGCTTGGTCGAGGAGTACCTAGCCGAGATCTGGTAGGACCAGGGAGCCGCGCCAGTGCAATGGGATGCCGCGCGCGGACCTGTTGTCCTGGCGCGCGGCATCCGGGAGGGCAGATCGGGCCGACGAAGCCGCCCGATTCTGAAGCGTTCAGGGAGCGAGTCGCTGCCAGGTCGGATCCGTCGTAGCCGACCACGGTGTCGGGACCACTTTGCGCTGGGCGACATCGATGAGGACCTGCGGCGCTCGGGCACCGGTGGGCTCAACGGGTCGACCGAGCAGGAACCTATCGTCGGGTGACCACGACCAGGCGGCGCAGCATTCGTTCTCGACGGAGCCGGACGGTGATACCTCGGTCCCCGTGTCGTTCCCGTCCGCCGACTGCACGAAGCCGCGGACGTCCCGGTAGTCAGCGGTGTAGCCGCGGACCGTGAAGATGCGCGTTCCGTCGTTCGACCACGAGGCGTGGGCGTTCCAGGATGCCTCAGGCGGCATCGGCAGCTCACGGTCGCCGGTCCCATCCGCGTTCACGACGTGGGTGCGAGCCGACAGGCCGGAAAACTCGTTGCTCCATGCCCAGTAGGCGATCCTGGAGCCGTCGGGCGACCAGCTGGCGCCGGCCACGTCCTGCCTCGGCGGCAGTTCGAAGATCGGACGGATGGCCCCGGTCGTCGGGTCGATGGCGGACAGCGTCGTGTGGGAGCCACGCGCGATGAACAGGATCTCGTGGCCATCCGGGGGCCGGTACGAGGGCTCCAGCGCGAACCCGTTCGTTTCAAGCGTTCGCATGGCGCCCGTCTTGACATCGATGACGCCGATCCCGGGAATGCCGTTGACGTCGATGGAGACCAGGATCGATCGCCCGTCGGGAGCGAACTTGTACACCTCCCACGTGCGGCCACCGCTCGCTACCAGGAGCTTGATCGGCGTGTCGGTCAGCCCACGCAGGTTCGAGCCGTCGGCGCCGACGAGGTAGAGCTGGACGAGTCCGTTGCTGGAATCGCGGCCGAACACGACCGTGCTCCCATCGAGGGAGAAGCGCGGTCGCGTGTCCATCGCGGGTCCGGTGACGATGGCCCTGGTGTCGCCCGAGGCCGGGTTGCCGACGTAGATGTCGCCGCCGGCCTCGTAAGCGATCAGGCCGTTGGCCGCCGGGCCGAACGGTGCCGGGAGCGGCTTGGGGGTGCTGCTCAGGACGGCGATCGCACCGCCGATGAGCGCGAAGATGAGGATGGCCGCGATGGAGAGCTGGCGCCACGGCAATCGTGGGCTCAGCACCGGGTCGCGTACGAGATCCATGGGAAGCCACCTTTCGAGGAGCATCCGGACCCGACGCTGGCGCTGCCGTGCGGTCGAGGCCAGGATGTTGTCGATGTATTCGGGGTACGGCCCACGACCGAGATCGGTGAGGATCTCAGGGAGCTCGGCGGAGGCGCGTCGCTGGGTAGTCATACGACCTCCCCTCCCACCGTCCGGGCTGGGGGCGCGGCCGGCTCGAGATCGATCGCCAAGCGCATCTCGGTCAGTGCGCGATGGAGCCGGGATTTGACGGTCCCGATCGGGATCCCGAGCGTGGTCGCCACGTCGGCCAAGGGATAGCCAAGGAAGTAGTGGAGGACGACGATCGCGCGTTCGCGTTCGCCGAGCCCGCGCATGACCTGGTCGACCAGTTCGCGGTCGGCGTGCGCCGAGACCGCGTCCGAGACTCCCCGGTCGTGCATGGGCAGCAGGCTCACCACGATCCGGTGCCGGCGGTGCCGGCGGGCCAGGTCGAGGCAGGCGTGGACGGTAAGGCGATGGAGCCAGACGTCGAACCGGTCGGGATCTCGGAGCTTCGGCAGGTCCCGCCAGGTTCGGATCAGCGCCTCCTGGACCGCGTCGCGTGCGAGCTCCGGGTCCCGGAGGATCAGGCGCGCCGCAGAGTCCAGCCGCACGACAGCCGCCCGGGCGAGCTCAGCGAAGGCGTCATGATCGCCCTCCCGTGCCCGCTCGACCATCTGTCTCTGGTCCAACGCTCGCCTCGCTTTTCGGCACGGCCGGGTGGACGTGCTCAGAGGATAAGGCGCAGCTGATCGCGATCTAGTTCTCGGGTGGGGTCGTTCAGCGGGTCCTACACTTCGATGATGCCTTTCAGGATGCCGGCATGAGCCGCCGGGCGCTGCTCCTGTTCGCCCTGATGTCGATCATCTGGGGCATCCCCTACCTGTTCATCCGGATCGCGGTGGGTGAGGTCACGCCGGCCACGCTGGTGTTCGGGCGGACAGCGATCGCGGCGGCGATCCTGCTGCCCTTCGCCCTGGCTCGCACGGACCTGCGGCCGGTCCTCCAGCGCTGGCGCTGGGTCGTGGCGTTCGCAGCGGTCGAGATCGCCATCCCGTGGGTCGCGCTGGGTTCGGCCGAGCAGCACATCTCGAGCTCGTTGGCGGGCCTGCTCATCGCCGGCGTCCCGCTCGTGGGGGCGGCGATCGCCCTGCTGAGCGGCGGCACGGACCGATTCGGCCCGGTGGGTCTGCTCGGGATGTTCATCGGGCTGCTGGGCGTCGTGGCCATCGTTGGCACCGAATTCGCTGCCACCGATACGACCGCGCTGATCCAGATGGGGATCGTCGTGGTGGGCTATGCGCTCGGACCGGCGATCCTGGCGCGTCCGCTCGACGGGCTCCCGACGGTCGGGATCATGGCCGTCTCGCTGACCCTCTGCGCCGTCCTGTTCGCGCCGATCGCGGCGACCCAGTTGCCGGCCGCTATGCCGTCGGCCCAGGCCTTGATCGCCATCGTGGTCCTGGCGACCGTCTGTACGGCGGCCGCGTTCCTGCTGTTCGGGGCGCTCATCGATGAGGTCGGCCCGGTGCGCGCGACGGTCATCACGTACATCAATCCGGCCGTGGCCGCGGTCCTCGGTGTGCTCGTCCTGCGGGAAACGTTCACGGTGCCCATGGCGATCGGCTTCGTCCTGGTGATCGCCGGATCGATGCTGGCCGCGCGTCGCGGGCAGGCGGATGCGCCGGAGGCGACGCCGGCGGCAGCTTGACGCGTCGCGTGGGACGCGACGCCGGGCGGGCCAGAGTCGCGGTCGGGCCGCACGCACGCATGGCTACTTCTGCTTCGCCCGCTTCGCCTTCTGTTGCTTGGGGGTCGGCGGCTTCGCGGCGGCGTCGGTGACCTGGCGGAACACTTTGGCCATCCCGGGACGCAGGAGTGCGCGCTGCTCCGCCTCCATGTCGCGGTCGCGACGTCGAGCCCGCGCGGCCTCGCTGGCGGGCAGGTCCTCGTCGGTCATGCCGCTGACGATATCGCACCGCTGATCCTCGCCGACCCGACCCGATCCGCCGGATGATGCCGTCCTGGGCGGCCTCCCCTCCCCTAGACTTGCCGCGTGACGACTCGGCGCGTGGCCTGGCGGCGAACGGACGAGGTGCTCGCCGACGAGCACTGCACGCTGGCGGTTCGGGGCGGCGGTTTGTCGCTCATCGGGACCGTGCTGGGCTCGGAGGAGGGCGTCCCGATCCGCATCGAGTATCGCGTCCTCGCGGACGGCGCCGGCCTGACAAGCGCGGTCCACGTACGCGACCTGCGTGGCTTCGACCAGCGGACGCTCACGGTCGAGCGCTCGACCAAGGGCGTCTGGACGGTGGATGGCGTGCCCGCGAAAGCGCTCAAGGGCTGCACGGACATCGACCTTGGCTGCAGCCCGTCCACGAACACCCTGCCGATCCGCCGGCTGCGGCTGGGCGTGGGCGCCTCATCGACGATCCAGGCCGCCTGGGTCCGGTTCCCGGCGCTGGAGGTGGTCAAGGCGGCGCAGACCTACACGCGCCTCGACGAGTTCACCTATCGATATACGAGTGGCGACTTCACGGCGGAGCTGACGGTCGATGAGGACGGCCTCGTCGCCCAGTACGGCGACTGGCAGCGGACGGGCTACGCCTTCGGGCCCGAGGATCCGGAGTCGCTCGACAGCCCATGACGTACTCGATCGTCGCGCGGGACCCGGCCACGGGTGAACTCGGCGTCGCGGTCCAGACGCGCTGGCCGTTCGTCGGCGAGACCGTGCCGTGGGCCGAACCCGGTGTCGGTGCCGTGGCGACCCAGTCGTTCTCGGACAAGCGCTACGGCGCCCTCGGGATCGAGCGCATGCGGGCGGGGATGTCCGCGCCGGAGGCGCTGGCTGCGCTGCTGGCGGACGACGAGGAACGCGAGGTTCGCCAGGTCGGGATGGTCGACGCGAGCGGTCGATCGGCCTCGTTTACCGGGTCGCGATGCGTGACCGCTGCGGGGCACGTCACGTGCCAGGACGTCGCGATCCAGGCCAACATGATGGAACGACCGACCGTCTGGCCCGCGATGGCCGAGGCGTTCCGATCGGCGTCGGGCGATCTCGCCGACCGGCTGATGGCGGCGCTCCGGGCGGCCGAGGGCGAGGGTGGCGACGTGCGTGGCCGGCAATCGGCGGCTCTCCTGGTGGTTCCGGGCGAGGGACCGGCCTGGTCGACGCGCTTCGACCTCCGGATCGACGACCATCGGGCGCCCCTGGATGAGCTCGAGCGGTTGCTGCGGTTGGCGCGAGCGTACGAGGCCTTCGACCGCTCGGAGCCCTCGATGCTCGCCGGCGACGTTGCCGCGGGCGTGGCGGCGATGGACGAGGCACACCGTCTGGCTCCGGACGACGATCAGATCACGCTCTGGACGGCACTGGCGGCCGGGGCCGCGGGCGACCTCGAGCGAGCCCGGCGCCTGCTGGCGGAAGCCCAAACCGCCGAGCCGCGAAGCCTCGAGCACCTGCGTCGGTTCCTCGCTGCCGGACACGTGCCGCCCGCCGCGGCAGCGGTGGTCGACCAGCTGGACGACAACGTAAGCGGCGCCTGACCTGGGCTCGCAACCGATGAGTCCAGCGCTCGAACCGAGTCTGCGTAGGTAGCGCACCGGAACGGTGCCGCCACGGGAGTCAGAGATGGGCAGCTCGATGATTCGCTACAAGGTTCGACCCGACCGTGCGGACGAGAACGTCACCCTCGTGCAGGCGGTCTACGCACAGCTCGCTCGGGAGCGGCCGGAGGGCCTCCACTACGCCACGTTCCGCCTCCCGGACGGCGTCAGCTTCATGCACGTCGTGATCGAGAGCGACCAAGCGAGTCGCATCCTGAACGAGCTGGCGGCGTTCAAGGCGTTCACGGCCGACATCGCGGGCCGCTGCGAGGAACCACCGGTCGCCACGGAGATCACGCTCGTCGGTTCCTTCGCCGTCGGTTCCTGAACCCGGGCCTTCCCGTTATGTCGTGCGGCGGTCCGTGCCTGCTTCGAAGGCCAGCGCGAAGTCCTCGGACGGGCCCGAGTGGCCGGCCGATTCTTCCGCCGTGTGCGTGCGCGCGAAGGCGAGGTGCGCCGTCTCGTGGCGCACGACCGAGCGAAGCTCCGCGAGGGAGGTCCAATTCGCGAACACCCAGATCACCGTCGGGTAATCGGTCGTGTAGGCGCCCTTGAAGCCGTAGCGCAGCCCGAATCGCGGTGGCGGGATGACGGTATCGATGAAGGCGATCTGCGCCTCTGGCACATCGAGTTCCTCGCATGCCTCGGCGAGCGCGATGAGTGCCGTCTCGACATATTTCGGATCGGGGTGGGCGATCCTGACGAGGTCGTCCTGGACGTGCACGTGGCCGCGCCGGAGAGCCTCGAACTCCGGGAATAGCTCCTGGCCGATCGAGAAGGTCCCATCGGGGTTGCTGACGGGGATATCGGCGACGCCGACGATCGGTTTCATCCCCGGCAGTGTCGCAGGGAACGTTCGAACGACGCTCTCCGCGCCGAATCGATGAGGCCCCGCCGGGTTCGACGGGGCCTCGTTGGTGCCTGGAGGGGTCGGGTCAGCTGCCGAAGGCTGCCGCCCAGGCCGCGGCGGTGTCCGCGTCGTAGTCGAGCGTGTAGCCACACGAGTTGATGGTGGTGCCGGCGGCGCTGACGAGGTATCGGCCACCGACCGTGAATTCCGGAGCGGGGCCGGTGATCGCGATGTTCGACTCGGGGGCGGTCAGCGTGATGCTGCCCTTCGCGCCTTTCCAGCCGGTGTTGACGTCGAAGGCGACCTGCTTGCCATCGATGGCCGTGACCGTGCCATCGAACACGATGTCGTAGCTCGGCAGGATGGACGGGTCATAGCGGATGCAGGAGGCCGCTCCGCCGCCGCCGGCACCGCCACCGCCAGCGATCGGATCGGTGCTCGGCTCGCTCGACGGACCGGGCGAGACGGTCGGGACCACGGCGACCGGGCTGCCGGCGGGCGCCGGGGTTCCGAGGCCGGAGCCGAAGGCGATGGCCAGCGCGAGGGCCCCGACGACAGCAAGGCCGGCGACGATGGCGAGGGGGCCGCGGGTCGGCGGCAGTCGGTTGGGATCTCGTCGGAGGTCGGACATGATGTGCTCCTGGACGCTCGCCGATACGCGGGCGAGGCTCGCGTCGGGCACGTCGTCCGCACGGCTGGGGTCGGCAGCGCGAAGCCGGTCGATCGGATCGGGTCCGGTCGGCATGCTCATTCCGCCACTCCTTTCCATGCGGGCTCGTCGGTGCCCTTCACATCAGCCGATGTCCGGCTCGGGCCGGGATATTTCGCGTGGCCGTCGGGAGTTTCGCGGGCGAGGGCGACTGCGAAGCGGGCGCGGGCTCGATGGAGGCGGATGGCGACCGCGTTGGCGGTGATGCCGAGGACGGCCGCGATCTGCCGGTTGCCGAGCTCCTCCCAGGCGATGAGGCGCAGGAGCTCCTGGTCGGCGGGCGCGATGGAGGCCAGGGCGGCGAACACCGGCCCGTCGAGGTCATCGCCGGCGCGCATGGGTGTGGCGACGTCCTCGACGCGCAGCAGTGCCGCGAGGCGTTCCCGTCGACCGTGGCCGCGCCGATGGTTAGCCAGCACGCGCCGGGCGACGGCGTAGAGCCACGGGAGGGGCTCGGCCGTCGGGATGGCGTCGAACTTGCGCCAGGCGATGGTGAACGTCTCGGCCGTGACGTCCTCGGCATCGGCGAGGGTCTGGGTGCGCCGTATCGCGTAGGCCAGAACGGACCGCTGGTGCTCGCTGAAGAGCTTGTCGAAACGGGCGAGCCGGGATATCTCCCTCGTCGTGTCGGTCACCGCCGCCGGACGGCTCGAGCCGCCGCAAGGTTCCCTGCGTTAGGGCGATCGAACGACCTTCGTGTCGTACAGTGCGAGGCATGGCAGCCCCGAAGGACACGAGTCCCGACGCCTGGGCGCGACAGATCGAGGCAATTCGAGCCCTCTCGCCGCAGGAGCGCGTCCGCCTGCTGGCGACGATGTCGGATGAGGTCCGTGACATTGCTCGCGACGGGATCCGTCATCGCCACCCGGATTGGACCGCCGCGGAGGTCGAGTCAGGGTTGGCAGAGCTCCTCCTGGGCACGGCGCTCTCCAGGGCAGCTCGAGGGGCGCCGGCGGCGATCGCCGGGTGAGCTATGCCGAGCTCCTCGTCGAGGCGATCGGGTATCTGGAGGCTGCCGGGATCCCGTACATGATCACCGGCTCCGTCGCGAGCAGCTTCCACGGCGAGCCAAGAGCCACGCGAGATCTGGACATCGTGATCGATCCGGCGCCCGCGGCTCTCGGGCGATTGGTCGACGATCTCCGGACGGGCGGGTTCTATGTCGACCGCGATGCGGCGGAGGACGCCCTCCGTGATCGGACCCAGTTCAACGCGATCGGCGCCGAGGCGATCAAGGTCGATTTCATCATCCGCAGGGACCGGCCGTTCTCGATCGCCGAGTTCCACCGCCGAGAGCGGGTCGAGCTGCTCGGATCGCCGGGCTTCATCGCCAGGGTCGAGGACGTCATCCTCGCCAAGCTCGAATGGGCCGCCGAGACGGACTCGGAGCGCCAGCTCCGCGACGTCGCCGGCATGCTCGCCGTGGCGGGGGACACGCTCGACCAGATCTACCTGACGACCTGGGCCAAGAACCTCGGCGTGGAGCCTGGCCTGCAGCGAGTCCTCAACGGGATCTGACCGACCGCGCGTTCAGCGCACGTAGCTCGCGCCG
>JAXDKY010000220.1:0-4769 GCA_034666885.1 Chloroflexota bacterium | reverse complement strand
GCGGGTCTCTGCCGGGGGCGGCTCCGGATCAGCGGGGCTGTGGGACCGGGCCGCAACTCGGGCGGGGCGTGAAGGTGGTCGGGAGCAGGACCGTGCGCGGTTCGCCGCCACCCAGCCGCTCCAGCAGGAGCTCGGCGGCCGTCCGGCCCAGCAAGAGGGTGTCGCGCGCCACCGACGCGATCGGCGGGTCGTGGAGCTCAGAAAGATCGACCTCATCGCAGGTCACCAGGGAGAAGTCGGTCGGGATCTTCACGCCGTGCCGGACCAGCGCGCGTACGCAGCCGGCGAGGACCTGGTTTCCCCCGGCGACGATCGCCGTCGGCCGCGGATCCATCGCCAGCAGTTGCTCGGTCGAGGCCTCGCCGTGCTCCGCGGACAGGGACCCCACGAGGCTGACGGTCTCGTCGCGGATGCCCTTCGCGGCCACCGCCTCAGCCATGCCGGCGATCCGCTCGCGAACGGGCCACAGGTCGAGGGGACCGGTGATGAGTGCGATCCGGCGGTGTCCGAGATCCAGCAGGTGCTCGACGGCGGCGCGCATCCCCGTCTTGTGGTCGTTGCGCACGATGCTGGCTCGCAGGTCCCCGGGGACGTCGCGGTCGATCATGATGATCGGCACATCCACCTGGGTCAGGACGTCGAGGGTTTCCGAGCGCCGCTCGCTGGCGAGGGACAGGATCATGCCATCAACGCGCCGCGCCTGGAAGAACCGGATGTGGGCGGCGTCCAGCTCGGGGTCGTTCTCGGAGTTCATCAGGAGCATCGAGTAGCCTGCCGAGCGGAGCACGGACTCGGCCCCCGACGTGATCGTGGCGATCAGCGGATTCGAGATGTCGCCGACGACATACCCGACGGACAGGGTGGCCCCGCGACGCAGGCTCTGGGCCAGGAAGTCCGGCTCGTACTCGAGCTGCTGGACGGCGGCCAGGACGCGCTCGCGCATTTCGAGGCTGACGTCCGGATGCTCGGAGAGGACGCGGGAGACCGAGGAGATCGCGACGTCGGCCAACTCGGCCACTTCGCGCATGCTGGCGCGCTTGCGCCGAAGGTCCAGCCGCCTGCCATCTTTCATCCACGATCCTCCCGTCCGTCAGCCGTCGCCGAGCGCGGTCCGGCGGCGGGTTTCCGGGCTGTTCCAGTAACGGTTTCAGCGACGGTAACATAGCCCGGCCGGGGCGCCGTCCTGACGTGTCCCGGAAGCAGGCCGTGATTGACGATTCCGCGGCCCGGATGCCACGATGTGTAAACGAAACTGGAAACGGTACCGCCCGGCTCGAGCGCCGTTCTCGCCGGCTCGGCGGCCCCTCGGCACCCTGGAGGCGCACAGCACGATGACCGCCACACCCACCCCGGACCGCCTCGACTGGTACCGGACGATGGTCCGGATCCGGCTCTTCGAGGAGAAGGTCCAGGAGTTGTTCATGACCGGGCAGATCCAGGGAACGACCCACCTCTGCCAGGGTCAGGAAGCCGTCTCCGTCGGCGCGATCACAGCCATGCAGCCCGGCGACGTCCAGACCAACACCTACCGCGGCCACGGCGAGGCGCTGGCCCTCGGCATGGACCCTGAGGTGGCCTTCGCGGAACTCATGGGACGGCGCACCGGAGGCTCCGGCGGCGTCGGCGGGTCGATGCACCTGATCGACTTCAGCAAGGGCAACATCGGCGCGAACGCCATCGTCGGGGCCGGGCTGCCCATCGCGGTCGGGGCGGCCGTCGCCTTCCAGATGCAGAAGAAGCCGAACGTCGCTCTCTCGTTCTTCGGGGACGGGGCGACCAATATCGGGACGTTCCACGAGGCCTTGAACATGGCCGCGATCTGGACGGCCCCGGTCGTGTTCATCATCACCAACAACCTGTACGGGGAGTACAGCCCCCTGCGGGCCACGACGCCCCTGGACGACCTGGCCCGGCGCGCCGATCCGTTCGGCATCCCTGGGGTCATCGTCGATGGCCAGGACGTCGACGCGGTACACGCCGCGACGGTCGAGGCGGTCGAGCGGGCGCGCCGCGGCGAGGGTCCCAGCCTCCTCGAGATGAAGACCTATCGATACCGCGGCCACAGCCGGTCCGACCCGGCCAAATATCGACCCGAGGGCGAGCTCGATCGCTGGAAGGCGCGCGACCCGATCGAGCTGCTCGGCGCGCTGCTGGTCGCCGGATCGATCATCGGACCGAACGACGCCGGCGAGATCCGGACCGAGATCCAGGCGGAGATCGACGCCGCCGCCGAACGAGCGGCAGCTGCTCCCTTCCCTACCCTCGAGGAGACGCGACCCTATGTCTACGCTGACTGAGGCGGCGCCGGCAACGACCGGGACCGCGTCGGAACTGACCTATCGCGAGGCGATCAACGCCGCACTCGACGATGCGATGGCGGCGGATGACGCGGTCCTCCTCATGGGCGAGGACGTATCGGCCGATGGCGGAGTCTTCAAGACCAACATCGGGCTGGCCGAGAAATACGGCCTCGAACGCGTTCGCAACACGCCGATCTGCGAGAACGGATTCCTCGGCGTCGCCCTCGGCATGAGCCTCGTGGGGATGCGACCGGTCGTCGAGATCATGTTCGCCGACTTCCTGCCGACGGCCGGGGACGCGATCGTCAACCAGCTCCCGAAGTACCGCTACATGTCCGGTGGCCAGACGTCGGTGCCGGTGACGGTCCGCTCTGTCAGCGGCGCCACGGGCCGATTCGGCACGCAGCACTCGGCGACTGGCGAGAGCTGGTTCATGCACCTGCCCGGTCTTCGGGTCGTGACCGCCTCGTCACCCAGCTCGGCGTACAGCCTGCTGCGGGCCGCCATCGACGATCCGAACCCGACGCTGTTCTACGAGCACAAGGGGCTGTACGCCCGCAAGGGACCCGTGGTTCGCGGCGAGATCGCCGAGATCGGAAAGGCGCAGGTGGTCCGCCCGGGGAGCGACGTGACGATCGTGACCACCCTGCTCATGGTCGAGCGCAGCCTCGCGGCGGCTGAGCAGCTCGCGGGCGAGGGCATCGACGCCGAGGTCATCGATCTCCGTTGGCTCCGCCCGCTCGACCTCCCGGCCGTCCGAGCGTCCGTCGAGAAGACCGGTCGCATCGTGATCGCGGAAGAGCAGGTCCACGCCGCCGGCTGGGGCGCCACGATCGTGAGCGAGCTGACCATCGGCGGTGTCGCCTGGGCCAGCACGCCGCGTCGGGTCAGCCTGCCGGACGACCTGCCGATCCCCTACACCCCGCCGCTCGAGGACGAAGTCCTGCCGTCGGTCGAGTCGATCGCCGCGGCGGCTCGGGCCAGCGTCGGGCGTTGACCGGACCCGTGGGCGCATCGGTCGAGCCGCGAACGCTCGACCGGAGCGCGCTCATCGTCGACCGGATCGAGACCGTCGCGCTTCGCGCGGCGCTCGGTCGACGGTTCTCGGGCAGCGCCTACAGCATGGACAATCGGTGCACGATCGTGACCCGGCTGTACACCCACGACGGCCTGGTGTCCGAGGTCTACACCGGCGATACCGACGTCGAGCAATCGATCATCGTCGCGATCATCCATGACGAACTGGCGCCTCGACTGCTGGGACGAACGGCCACCGATCCCGAGGGCGCCTGGCGGGCCATGGAGCCCGCGACGAACGACATCCTGCGCGATCGTGGGCTGGCGCTGCAGGCGATCTCCTGTATCGATGAGGCCATCTGGGACGTCTTCGGACGGGCCATCGGCCTGCCCCTCCATCGCATATGGGGGAGCACCGGCGACACCGTCCCGATCAGCATCATCGGCGGCTACTACCACCAGTCGATCGACGAGATGGCGGACGTCATCCGCGGGTACGTGGACGCCGGGTTCGCGGGCATGAAGTTCAAGGTGGGCGGCCGAACCCCGGCCGAGGATGCCGCCCGCGTCCGCGCCGCCCGCCAGGCAGCGGGCCCGGACTTCGCGCTGATGGTCGACGCCAATCAGGGCTACGACCGGGCGCAGGCCGTGAAGTTCGCCCAGCTCGTGTGGGACCTCGACATCCGCTGGTTCGAGGAGCCGTGCCGCTGGACGAACGATGCCCGCTGGATGCGGGATGTCCGGTACCAAACGGCCATCCCGGTCTGTGCCGGGCAGAGCGAGACCACCCTGGTCGGGATCCGGGACCTCATCGTCGGCGGCGCCATCGATGTCTCCAACTTCGACGCCTCCTGGGCGGGCGGCCCGACGATCTGGCGGAAGGCGGCCGGCCTCGCCGCCGCGTACGGGGTCGAGCTCGGACACCACGAGGAGCCGCAGATCGCGTCGCACCTGCTCGCAAGCGTGCCCAACCACACGTTCGTCGAGTGCTTCGACGAGGAACGCGACCCGTTCTTCTGGCGCCTCACGGACATGTCGACGCGGATCCGCGACGGCGGCTACACCTTGCCGGACCGCCCCGGGTTCGGCATCGAGCTCGACCTGGATTACGTACGAGCGAACACCGTCGGGACGCGGTCGACCGACCGCCACAGCATCACGTAGGAGGGCGCCGATGGCGGCCGTCACCGGGTTCTTCCACGGCGGGATCACCGTCAGCGACATGGAACGCGCCCTGGTCTTCTACCGGGACGGGTTGGGCCTGGAGCAGGAATTCGACCGGATCCTCGACGCTCCGTACCTGCCCGCTGTGCTGGGCCTCGAGTTCGACCACATCCGGGCCGTCTACCTGCGGATCCCCGGCGGCGGATTCGTGGAGCTGCTCCAGTACGTCGGCATCGAACGGCTGTCCGCCGCGTCGCGGCCATGCGACTACGGCGCAGGCCACCTCTG
>JAXDKY010000219.1:0-3269 GCA_034666885.1 Chloroflexota bacterium | reverse complement strand
CCCGTCCGCGTCCCCCTCCGCGCGGACCCTTCCGCAGCTCTGGCGAGACACGCGAGGCGGCGTCATCGAACGTGGTCCAGGAGGCCCGGAGCAGGGCGATCTTCCGTTCGCAGGCGGCCTCACTCATCTGCTCGCGTTCGGGCTTGGCGTGCATGCCAGAGACCCCGTAGTAGTCGGTCATGCCATTGCCTTCGAGGCGCTCGACTACGGCCAGCTCGCCCGCCGCACCGAACTCGTCGGCGAGCCCGGCCAACGCCGCCACCTTCGCGTAGCGCGACCGGTAGGCGTCGAGCACCCGAAGCGCGTCATCTTCGGTCCTGGCGCTTCGGTCCCAGCCGGACCAGTCGAACGCCGAGGCCACGACCCGCTTCTTCTTGCCCCGCTCGACCATTACACGAATCGAGTCATCCATGGGCCTCACCTCCCGGAGGTCGGGATGGCTCGCGTGGCGCCCACGGGACGGCTTCAAGATCTCCCCGCTCCACAGCGACGCCGGCCTCGAACTGGCACGCAGGTGGCGGGTGCAATGCAGCTGACGCAGCCATCAGCTATGTCACACGGAGTCGGTAGTCGAGCTCAGGGTCGTCACCTCTGTGGAGCGCCTTTCAACCATTGCGCCACGATTCTGAGTGCCCCACCCACATCAACGCGATCAGCATGATGGCTACAAACATCGGAAGGCCGAAGAAGACCAGGCCGAAGACGGCCATGTTCAACATGTTGCTGGTTTCGGCGCTCGGATCGAGGCCAGGTTGGGCAATCAGAGCTGCGGCCACAAATGAGCCGACTACCACAGCGATGAGGGCAAGACCCGTCGCAACCGCAAACGCAGAGCGGGTACCAGGCTCGGCGGCAGCGGGCGCGAACAGCCATCCCATCGTCGCACCGATGGGGACTGACGCTATCGCGATCGCCGGTCCAATGTTGGTCGGCTCCGCCGAAATCGACGGAATAACAGTCAAGAGAGCCCCAGGCACCAGTCCCAGTGCCGCGCCCCACAATCGAACGTTCGCTGGACGATGGCTAGAGAGCCATAACGTGATACTCACAACTAGCATGTTGTGCCAGCAACACCCGACTGTCAATCGGACTCGAGCCTGGCTGGGTGTTGGCGTGGCGCCCCCGGACGGACTCGAACCGCCGACGCGCACCTTAGGACGGTGCCGCTCTATCCACTGAGCTACGGGGGCGCGGCCTGCATCGTACCCGGTCGTCTGGGAGCGGAACCTGCGCCCGAAGCCGCACGTCACGGCGCCGTGGCCGCCGCGCCTCCCTGCGGCGGCCATCTCCATGACCAGGGCCGCGGGCCCTCCCCACGTACAATCCGAGCGCGATGTCCGGCACTCCCCTCCCCGACGTGTTCCTGTACGGCCGCCCCGCGTGCGGCCTGTGCGACGAGGCACGCAACCTGCTCCTGGCCCTGCTTGCCGAGCGCGCCGCGGCCGGCCTGCCGACACCGACCCTCCAGGACATCGACATCGATGCCGACCCCGCGCTCGAGCGCGAGTTCTTCGCCACGATCCCGGTGGTCGAGCTCGGCGGGAGGCGGCTCGAACTAGTCACCAGCGCATCGATGCTGCGCCGCCTGCTCGCCGACGTGCTCGACGCGACCGCCGCGAGCGCATGACCGCCGGCACCGACCTCACCCTCCTCCTGGCGTACGCGGCCGGCCTGATCAGCTTCCTGTCGCCGTGCGTGCTGCCGCTCGTGCCGGCGTATCTGGGACAACTTACCGCGATCGCCGTGGCCGGGAACCGGGATGCCATACGACCTAGTCGCTGGCTGGCGGTCCGCCACGCCCTCGCCTACGTCGCCGGCTTCGGTGCCGTGTTCACCCTCCTCGGCCTGACCGCCACGTACGCGAGTGCCGGCTTCTCCGCGTACATCCCCACGCTCCGGATCGTCGGCGGGCTCGTCCTCATCGTGCTCGGCCTGAACCTGGCCGGCATCCTGCGCATCGGCGCCCTCGAGCGGACCTGGCGACCGCTCGATGCGGGCGCCGCCGGCAGCCTCGCGACGACGACCGGCTCGATCGCACTCGGAACGCCGCAAGGCGCCGGAGGGTCGGCGGCCGGCCCGAGCCTTGGCGACCGCCTCGGCGGTCGACTGGTCGGCACGAACGGCGGCTGGCTCGCGTCGTTCGGGCTCGGTGCCATCTTCGCCATCGGCTGGACGCCGTGCATCGGCATCATCCTCGGCGGGATCATGACGATGGCCATGACGTCCGGCACCGTCGCGCAGGGCGCCATCCTGCTCATCGCCTACTGCCTGGGCCTCGGCATCCCGTTCATCGCCATCGCGCTCGCCTACGATCGGGCGCCGGCCATCCTGCGGCCGCTCGTCCGCCACGGCCGTATCGTGTCCACGGTCGGTGGCCTGCTCGTCGTGCTGATCGGTGTCGCGATGGTCTTCGACTGGCTGGCGCTGATCCCCGCGCGCTTCCCGTTCCTCACGAGCATCTGAGGGGTCCGTGACCGAGGAACGGCCCGGTTTCACCCACAAGCCCGAGCGCCATGGCCTGATCGGGCCGTTCAGTGGCCGGCAGCTGCTGGCGGCCGCGGTGGCGATCCTGGTAGTCGCGATCATCGGCATCGCGATCACGACGCCACTCGGCAATACCGCCATCGGACCGAACATCGCCAATCCGCAGGCGACCCCGTTCATCATCGGCGAGGCACCGGCGGAGGGCCTGCGCGCCGGTGCGACGGCCCCGGAGCTGGCGGTGCCTCTTCCCGACGGCACGACCTACCAGTTGACCGACCTCGACGGCCGGCCGATCCGCCTTGCCGACCTGCGGGGGAAGGTCGTGTGGCTCAACTTCTGGGCGTCGTGGTGCCCGCCATGCCAGCAGGAGACGCCGATCCTCCGCGCGCTCGACGCGAAGTACCGCGATCGGGGCCTCGCGATCATCGGCATCAGCGTCCAGGAGACGACGCCGACCGACGTCAAGGCCTACGCCGACCGATACCAGCTCGGCTACACGATCGGGTTCGACGGCTCGGGGCACATCCTCCGCACGTACCGGGTGTTCGCGCTGCCGACCCAGTTCTTCATCGACACCAATGGCGTGATCGAGCTCGTCCTCAACGGCCCGGTCGACCAAACCGCCGCGTCGGCGCTTATCGAATCGATGCTAGGCGCGGTGCCATCCGATCCGGGTCCGTCCTGAGGGTCGCCGGACTCAGATCGGCACGAACCGGAAACGATCGCGATCGCGCTCGAGGCTCCCGACCGGTTGCTCTGATTCGTGTGAGAGCACGATGAGCCAG
>JAXDKY010000218.1:0-14251 GCA_034666885.1 Chloroflexota bacterium | reverse complement strand
CCTACGACGTCCTCGCCGATCTCGGCGCGGCATTCGGGGAGAAGTCCGGTTGGGAGCGCCCCAACTGGTTCGAGCCGAACGCGGATGACCCGCGGTTCGGCGGACGGGAGGCGCTCGAGCGCCTGCGTCCGCGCGGCTGGGCGGGGCACCACTGGTCGCCCGCGGTCGCGGCGGAATCCCTGGCGACGCGGCGGGCCGCCGCGCTGTTCGACGAGACCTCGTTCGCCAAGCTCGAGGTCGTGGGGCCGGGCGCCTGCGCCTTCCTGCAAGGCGTGGCCGGGAACGACATCGATCGGGCGGTCGGGTCGATCGTCTATACGCAGCTGCTCGATCGTCGCGGCGGCATCCAGGCCGACCTGACGGTCACGCGGCTGGGTCAGGACCGCTTCCTGCTCGTGACCGGCACGGCGTATGGCAACCACGACGCCGCGTGGTTGCGCTCCAACCTGCCCGCCGACGGGTCGGCGGAGGTCCGCGACATCACCTCGTCACGTGTCTGCTTCGGGCTGTGGGGGCCGCGAGCCCGCGACATCCTGGCGGTCGCGTCGCCCGACGACGTCTCCGACGAGGGATTCCCCTACCTCACCGCGCGGGAGATGACTGTGGGTTCGGTGCCGGTCTTGGCGCTCCGGGTCACCTATGTCGGGGAGCTCGGCTGGGAGCTGTACGCGCCCACGGAATACGGCCGGGCCCTGTGGGCCACGCTCTGGGAGGCAGGGCGCGAACACGGCCTCGTCGCCGGCGGCTACCGGGCGATCGATGCATTGCGCCTCGAGAAGGGCTACCGCGTCTGGTCGAGCGATATCACGCCCGACGAGACACCATACGAGGCCGGGCTCGGATTCGCTGTCGCCCTCGACAAGGCGGTCTCGGCCATCGCGCACGACGCGCTGGCGGCGGCCAGGGTGTCCGGCCCACGCAAGCGGCTGCGCTGCGTCGTGCTCGACGATCCGCTCGCCGTCTGCCTCGGCAACGAGCCGGTCCGCCTGGACGGCGAGATCGTCGGACGGGTCACAAGCGGCGGCTATGGGTACGCGGTGGAACGCTCGATCGCGTACGCCTATCTGCCGCCGGACCGCGCCGCGATCGGCGCGCGCGGCGAGGTCGAGGTGTTCGGCGAATGGGTCGGTTTCGAGGTCACGAGCGAGCCCCTGTACGACCCGAAGAATGCGAGGATCCGATCATGAGCGAGACGACCGCGACGTTCGGCACCGACTGGTCCGCCTCGCTGCGGCGCGGGTCCGACGCTGAGCTGCGCGGCTGGCTCGAGGTGGCCCAGGCGGCATGCGACGAGGCCGACGTCATCGCCCGCGCGCACTTCCGCCGCGACCTGGAGATCACGACCAAGCCCGACCAGTCGTTCGTCACCCAGGCGGACACGGCCGTCGAGCGGATGATCCGGGGGCGGCTGGCCGACGCCTTCCCGGACCACGGGATCGTCGGCGAGGAGTACGGCACGGAAGCCGCCGACGCGTCGGTCCGCTGGTACGTCGACCCGATCGACGGCACCCACAACTACATCCGCGGCGTGCCGCTGTTCGGGACCTTGCTGGCGGTCGAACGGGATGGGGAGCTCCAGGCGGGCGTGCTGTCGGCGCCGGCCCTCGACGAGCGCTGGTGGGCCCATCGTGGGGGTGGGGCCTGGGCGCGTAACCGCGCGGAGGCGCCCCGCCGGATCCACGTTTCGGGGGTGACGGCGCTGGCTGATGCGCAGATCCTGTACGGCTCCGGTCGGGACATCGTCGACTCGGGCCGTGCGCCCGGGTTCGACCGCCTGCTGCGCGATGTCTGGCGCGAACGCGGCTTCGGCGATTTCTGGGGCTACGCGCTGCTGGCCGAGGGGGCCGCCGAGGCGATGGTCGAGACCGACCTGTCGCCCTGGGACGCCGCCGCACCGATGGTCCTCGTCGAGGAGGCCGGCGGACGCGCCACGGACCTCGAGGGTCGGCGCCGCATCGACACACGGACATTCCTCACGACGAACGGGCACCTGCACGACACGGTGCTGCGTCGACTCGTCACGTCAGAGGAGGGATAGCCATGCAGGAATCCATCCCGGTCGGGGCTGCTGAGGCCCGCCCACTCGACCAGGGGAGCTCGACGTCGAGCGGCACCTCGGGCTCTGCCCTGGAGGATCCCCGGGCGCTCCAGATCCTGTCCACCGAGCACTGGAGCCTGCTGGCTGGCCGGTCGCTGGCCTACAACGAGGCCTTCAGCCGAGCCGGCATGTTCCTGACGTTCCTGTCGGCCACGCTCATCGTGATCGGCTTCGTCATCGGCAGCCAGGGTCTCGTGCCGGGCGTCGTGCCCGTCGCCGTGATCCTGCTGCTCGCCGACCTGTACATCGGCGCAGCGACCGTCGGGCGACTGATCGATGCCAACAGCGAGGAGCTCCACGCCGTGCGCGGCATGAACCGCATCCGGCACGCCTACCGCGAGATGGTGCCCGGCCTCGAGCCCTACTTCGTGAGCAGCTTTCACGACGATGCACGTGGAGTCCTCGGCGCCTACGGGGACATCGCCGCGAACCAGAGCGTCCTCGCGAACATCGTCCACGGCCTCACGACGATGATCGGTATGGTCGCGACCGTCGTCGCGATGATCGTCGGCGCCCTGGCGGCCCTCGTGGCCGTCGGCCTGGGGCTCGGTGGCGAAGTCGCGCTGCTGGCGGCCGTCGCCGGCTTCCTGATCGGAACGGCGATCTTCGCGGTCGTCGGCATGCGGACCGCGCTGGGCTTCCAGGCAGGCGTGGAATCGCGATTCCCGACGCCGGACTGAGCGGCTGGGCGGCGGCCGGGTCGCGCGCCCATCCGTGCCGCCCGAGCGGGGGTTGCGAGGATGGCCGACGATGACGACCCCACCACCAGCGTCGAACGCGCGTCGGCCCTGGTCGGCGCTGCCGGACCGCATCCGCGCCGAGGTCGAACGGCGGCTGGGGAGTGCGGTCGTATCTGCGCGGACCCAGACGGGGGGCTTCTCGCCGGGCGTTGCCGCACGCCTGGAGCTGGCCGATGGCGGCCGGGCCTTCGTGAAGGCGGTCTCGCCGGAGCCGAACGCGATGGCGCCTTCCCTGCATCGACGGGAGGGCCGGATCGTCGCCGCCATCCCGAGATCCGTCCCGGTGCCACGCCTGTTGTGGATGCTCGACGACGACCCCGACGGGTGGGTCGTGCTGGCGTTCGAGGACGTGGACGGGCGGCAACCTGACGTGCCCTGGCGCAATGACGAGATCTGGGTCGTTCTCGAAGCCATGGAACGGCTCGCCAGCGACCTCAGCCCCTCTCCGCTGCGGCCGCCACTCGTCGCCGACGCGGCCGAGGCTTTCGGCGGCATCGACGACCTGAGCTGGGCTTCCCTGGTCGCGGCGCCGAATCCGGCTCTCGACTCGTGGTCGGCACGCCATCTGGCGGCCCTCGCAGCCCTCGAGGCCTCCGCGTCGGAAGCGGCCCGCGGGGACACGCTCCAGCATTTCGACCTGCGGGCGGACAACCTGCTGCTCACGGCCGATGGCGTCCGCGTCGTCGACTGGCCGCACGCTCACATCGGCCAACCATGGGTCGACCTCGTGTGGTTCGCCCCGAGCGTGGGGATGCAGGGAGGGCCGCCCCCACGCGAGCTCGTGAAGCGCTTCGGTCCCGCCCGGGACGCGGATCCGGCGGCGCTCGACGCGGTGGTCGCCGGCGTCGCCGCCTATTTCACGGCGGGTTCGTTGGAGCCGCCGGACCCGGGACTTCCGACGCTGCGCGCGTTCCAGGCGGCCCAGGCCGAGGTCGCAAGAGCCTGGCTCGCGGAGCGGACCGGCTGGCGCTGACGGGCGCGACCGGCGTCCGCCTCAGGCGACGCTGCCCGCGTAGTCGCGGGCCGCCACGCGCCGTTGCCAGAGCGTGGACAGGACCACAAGGGCCACCGCGGAGACGAAGATGATCGTGCCGATGACGTTGACCTGGACCGGGATGCCGCGCAGCTGCGACCCGTAGATATAGAGCGGGAAGGTCTGGGTCTGGCCGGACGTGAACGCGGTGATGACGAAGTCGTCGATCGACAGGCTGAACGCCAGCAACGCGGCGGCGATCACGCCCGGCAGGATGAGCGGGAAGGTGACCTTCCAGAAGGTCGTCCACTCGTTGGCCCCGAGGTCCATGGCGGCTTCCTCGAGGTGGCGCGGGAAGTTCGCGAGCCGCGCCTTCACCGTCACGACGACGTAGCTGATGTTGAACATGATGTGGGCGATGAGGATCGTCCGGATGCTGAGCGGAAAGACCAGGCCCTCGGGGATCGGCAGCTGGACGGACGCCACGAACGTCGTCAGCAGCGAGGCCCCAAGGACGATCTCGGGCGTCGACATCGGCAGGAAGATCAGCACATTGGTCGCCGCCCGACCTCGGAAGTTGTAGCGCGCCAGGGCCAGCGCGATCATCGTCCCGAACGCCGTGGCGATGACCGTCGACAGCAGCGCGACCACGATGCTGTTTCGGACCGCGTCCGACAGCCCCGGCCGACCGAGCGGGTTCAGCCAGGCCCCGAGCGAGAACTCGCGCCAGTTCAGGTTCGACCGGCCGGTCGGGTCGTTGAAGCTGAACAGGATCATCACGGCCACGGGCAGGATCAGATAGGTCGTCACGCCGACGACATAGAGCGGCAACAACCAGCGATCCAGGAAGCGACCGAGGCGCTCGCTGCCCGAACCGCGGCGACGGCCCGCGACAGCCGTGGCGCTCGCCATCAGATCGAGGCCCCCGTGAGGTCTTCCGTGCCGAGCAGCCGGGCGTAGATGAACAAGCCCACGAGGATCGCCAGCATCAGCACGAACGACAGCGCCGATGCGGTCGGGTAGTCGGTCACCTGCAGATACCTGGCTTCGATGACGTTACCGATCATCAGCGACTGAGGGTTGCCGAGCAGCTCGGCGTTCACGAAGTCACCCACCGCGGGGATGAACGTCAGGAGCGACCCGGCGAAGATCCCGGGAAGGGCGAGGGGCAGCGTGACGCGAATGAACGCCTGGCTGATCAGGAAGGTCCCGACGAGACCGCCCACGACGGCGCCGGGGATGGCGAGGGTCAGCGCCCCGTAGTCCATGACCGTGCCCACGACGAACCCCAGGACGCCGCCGATGATGACCCCGACGATCGTGCCCTGCGGTCGCCACGGGCCGGCGTACAGGTCCTCGGCAGCTTCGATCAGGCGCTTGTCCATCCGCTCGAGTGCCACGTATAGGGGGAGGGTCATGAACGGAAGGAAGTTGTAAGTGATGCCGGCGATGACGGCGGCGGGCGTCGCCAATAACCGGAACTCGTCCGGCAGGATGCCGGCCGCCTTGATCGGACCCAGGAGGAGTCCGTTGTCGGCGAGGATGATCTTCCAGGAGATGGTCCGCAGCAGGAAGCTCGTGAAGAACGGCGCGATGACCAGGAACAGCAGCACGTTCTTGTACGCGCCCCCGCGGAAGGCGATCGCGTACGCCAGCGGGAACCCGAGGGCGAACGCGAGGACCGTGGCCAGCCCGCCGTAGACGATCGAGCGGGCGAGCCACGGCCAGTATTCGCCGATCGCTTCGGGATAGATCGCCCAGTTCCAGGTCTGGACATAGCCGTCCGAGATGTTCCCCGTCCACAGCGACGTGAGGAACATCTGGATGGCCGGGTAGACGTAGAAGAGGGCGAGCCAGAGCAGCCCAGGCAGGAGCAGCGCGTACGGGGCGATCGCGCGAAGGCGGATCGCGCGACGCATCGGGCCTACAGCCCCATGGCCTTGGTGAAGGCCTCGCTCCAGGCGGTCTCTTCTTCAGCCGTCGTGGCCCGGAACTGATGCAGGCGCGCGACCCAGTCGTCCGGCGGGAAGATGAGCGGGTTGTTCGCGATCTCGGGGTCGAGCGTGAGCATGACGTCCTTGGCGCCGGCGACCGGACAGACGTAGTTCACGTACGCCTCGATGGTCGCGGCATTCGTCGGGTCGTAGTAGAAGTCGATCCAGCGTGCGGCCTGCGCCGTGTTGGGCGAGCCCTTCGGGATGACCATGTTGTCCGTCCACAACATCCCGCCTTCCTTGGGCAGCGCCCACTGGAAGTCTTGATCGGGCTTCTGGTCCGGGACGAGCAGACCCAGCACGTCGCCCGACCAGGCGATCGCCAGGACCGCGCTACCGCCGGCCATGTCCTCGACGTACGAGTTGCCGGTGACCGCCCGGACGATGCCCGCCTTGACCGCCTTGTCCACCTCGGCCAGGGCCGCGTCAAACTGTTCCTGGGTCAGGGCCGCCGGGTCCGAGCCCAGGCGGATAGCGGACAAGCCGACCGTGTCGCGCATCTCGTCGAGGTAGGTCAACTTGCCCTTGTATTTGTCGGTGAAGAGCACGTCGAGGGAGTCGAGGGCGCCGGTCTTCTTCTGGTCGAAACCGAGGCCCGTCATGCCCGACTGCCACGGCGCCGCCAGATTCGTGTCGGGATCGAAGGAGCGCCCCTTGTAGTTCGGGGCGAGGTTCGCCACGAAGTTCGGCGTGAGGCTCGTGTCGATCTTTTCGAGCCAGCCGAGACGGGCCAGCCGGGCCACCATCCAGTCAGTCACCACCACGAGGTCCCACTCGGTCGGCAGGCCGGCATCCAGGGGCGCCTGGAGGTCGCTGGTGAAGAACGTTTCGTTGCCGTCGATCTTCTCGCTGTAGGTGACCTTGATGCCCGACTCGTCCTCGAATTTCTTGATCGTCGGGAACGAGCCGTCGTCGGCGGTGTCGATGTAGCCGATCCAGTTCGCCCAGCGCAGATCGCCGCTCGTGGCCGCCGTGGCCGCGGCGCTTGCCTCTGCGCTCGCGGTCGCCGGGGCGCTCGCCTCGACCGAGGGTGCAGCGGACGGCGCCGCGCTCTTGGCTGGCGTTCCGCAGGCGGCGAGGAAGGCGGCCGTGCCGGCCAGGGCCGTGCCCTGCAGGAAGCGGCGCCGGGTCAGGTCGGGATTGATGCGGGCTGGCTGGTCGGACATCGTGTGGCTCTCCTCTTCGATCGTCGCGGCGTCAGGCCGGGACGGTGGCCGCCGGGGCGGTGCGATCCGCGACGACGAAGCTATGGTCGGGTGACCAGGTCAGGAGGACGTCCTCACCTGGGGCCCACAACTCGGCGCGAGTGGCGCGCTCCACGTTCTGTTCGTAGACGGTCAGGCGGGCGCCCCCGCGAGCCTCGACCTGGTACTGCGTGCTGACCCCGAGGTACGACGCGTCGCGCACGACGCCACGAAGCTGGTTATGCCCGTCCGGCGTCGCTTCCTCGGGCGGTCGAAGGCGGATCTTCTCCGGGCGGACACCGATGCTGACGGCGGTCGCGCCATCGATGAGGGCGCTCGGCACCCTGGCGGTCGAGCCGTCAACGAGCTTCACCGCGGCATACGGACCGTCCGTTGACTCGACGACCCCCGGCAGGAGATTGCTGACCCCGAGGAAGCCGGCCACGAAGCTCGTACTGGGGCGCTCGTACAGGCTCTCGGGGTCTCCGAGCTGCTCGTATCGACCCTTGTTCATGACCGCGATGCGATCGGACATCGTCATCGCCTCTTCCTGGTCGTGGGTCACGTAGATGAACGTGATGCCGACCTCCTGCTGGATGCGCTTGAGCTCGACCTGCATCTGCTTGCGCAACTTGAGGTCGAGGGCGCCCAGCGGTTCGTCAAGGAGGAGGACGGCCGGCTTGTTGATGAGCGCGCGGGCCAGTGCGACGCGCTGGGCCTGTCCGCCCGAGATCTGGGTCGGCTTGCGGCTCTCGAAGCCCGGCAGCTCGACGAGCTCGAGCATCTCCGAGACGCGGGTCCTGACGTCCGGATCCTGGATCCCCTTGCGCCGGAGGCCGAAGGCCACGTTCTCGTAGATCGTCAGGTGGGGGAAGAGGGCGTAGTTCTGGAAGACCGTGTTGACGTTGCGCTTGTAGGGCGGCAACCAGGTCACGTCTTCGCCCTGTAGCTCGATGACGCCGGAGGTCGGCTCCTCGAAGCCGCCGATCATGCGCAGGGTCGTGGTCTTGCCGCAGCCGGAGGGACCCAGGAGGCTGAAGAACTCGCCGTCCTGCACCTCGAGGTCGATATGGTCGACCGCGGCCACCGCGCCGAAGCGCTTGACCACGTCCGTGAGCCTGACCGCGACGGGCACGTTCGCTCGCACTCCTGGGCGTTCGCTGGGGCGCCCACGCTGGGACGCGATCGCCGGCCCGTGCGCTCCTCCGACGGCACAGACCGCTCCGCGCTCGCTGAGCCTCGGATGCGGCCGAGGATATGGGCGTTTCGCTCGGAGTGTCAAGGATGCGGGAACCGTGGCCGAGCCGACGCGTGCGATTCGAGATTCGCAGGTTGCGATGCGGGTAGCGTTACGGGGTTCGCACGGCTTCGGTCGGCGCTTCCCGCATGCCCCGCCAGCGGTCTCGAGCCGCCCTCCGGACCGGACCGCGGGCCTTGGTCTCGGGCGTTCCGGATGACCGGTGGAGCCTCTCTCCTCCCTCGATCGGAACGCGCCGGTCCCAAAGGGCACAGTGGTGGGCGGAGGCGGCCGATTTCGTGCCCGGCCCCACTACCAGGAACAGGCCGAAGGGCACTTCGCGCGGTCGGGGTAGGATATCGACGTTTCCTGTGTCAGAACGAGGTCCCGACCGCCGCATGACCGCCATCACCGAGGGGGCCGTACTCGAGGCCCTGCGCGCCGTCCAGGAGCCCGAGCTGGGTCGCGACATCGTGGCGCTCGACATGGTCAAGTCGATCGTCATCGACGGCGACGCCGTGGCCTTCACCATCGAGCTCACCACGCCCGCCTGTCCGCTCAAGGACGAGATCGAAGGCAACACCCGGACCGTCCTTGCCGGCATCGGCGTCGAGAAGGTCCAGATCACCTGGGGCGCCATGGTCCGTCGGGCCCAACCGCGGCAGGCCGAGCAGCTCGTGCCCGGGGTGAAGAACATCATCGCCGTCGCGTCCGGCAAGGGCGGCGTCGGCAAGAGCACGGTCAGCGTCAACCTGGCCGTGGCGCTCGCCCAGGCAGGTGCCACCGTCGGCCTCCTCGATGGTGACATCACGGGCCCCAACATCCCGCTGATGATGGGCATCGAGGGCCAGCCGAAGGCCAGCGCGAACAACAAGATCACGCCGCTCGAGCGCTACGGCGTGAAGACGATCTCGATCCAGTTCTTCGTCCCCGAAGGCCAGCCGATCGTCTGGCGCGGGCCGCTGGTGGGTGGCGCGATCCAGCAGTTCCTGCGCGACGTCGAATGGGGCGAGCTCGATTACCTCGTCATCGACCTGCCGCCTGGCACGTCCGATGCCCAGCTGACTCTCGCCCAGGCCGTCCCGATCAGCGGCGCGGTCCTCGTGACGACCCCCCAGGAAGTCTCCCTGGCCGACGTGACCAAGGCCCTTGCGATGTTCCAGCGGATGAGCGTGCCGGTCCTCGGCGTCGTGGAGAACATGACCGCGTTCGCCTGCCCGCACTGCGGCGAGCTCACCGAGATCTTCGGCCGCGGTGGCGGAGAACGCTTCGCCGCCAAGCACGGGCTGGAGTACCTTGGCGGCGTGCCGCTCGACATCACCGTTCGCCAGGGTGGCGACGTGGGCGTGCCGGCCGTGGCCCAGCGAGAGCCGGGCCCCGCGGCCCGTGCGCTGACCGCCGTCGCCCAGACCGTCGCCGCCCGCATGAGTGTGCGGGCTGCGACCGCCGAGACAAGGCCGCTCATCTCGATCTCCTGAGGCAGGGAGGGCCGGACGTGCGCTGTCCGACGTGCGGGTCCCAGGGTGCTGATAGAGCGCGCTTCTGCGATCGATGTGGGGCGGCGCTCGACCAAGGTGGGGGCCAGGACACCGGCCTGACGGCCGCCTCCGACGCCGACCAACCGCCGGCGGCCGCCCCCGACGCCGACCAACGACCGGCGGCCGCCGAGGGCGCGACCGCCTCCTCCGCGACCGCCGACGCCATCGGTGGCCCGACCACGTTCGATCCCGCCACCGCCGACCGCCGGGTCGTCACCGCCCTCTTCGCCGACCTCGTCGACTACGTCCGGATGATCGCCGAGCACGATCCGGAGGAAGTGCGCGCACGCGTCTCGGCCGCGCTGGCGACGATGGCCGACGCCATCGAGCGCTTCGAGGGCACTCGCGAGAAGTTCATCGGCGACGCCGTGTTCGCGGTCTTCGGCTGGCCGCGGAGCCACGACGACGATGCCGTGCGCGCCGCCCTGGCCGCGATGGCGATCCGCGCCGGCCTCCACGAGATCGGGGACGGCGGCGAGCCGATGGAGGTGCGCATCGGGATCGCGACCGGCGAGGTGGTCGCGACCCGCCAGGGAACGGGCGGTGACCTGGGCGTGACCGGCGAGGCGGTCACCACCGCGGCGCGCATCCAGTCCCTCGCACGGCCGGGCGAGATCCTGCTGGAAGGGGCGACCCTCGCCGCGGCACGGGGCCGGCTGGCGACCGAGGAGCAGGGTTCGGTCGTGTTGCGCGGCCAGTCGACGCCGGTGTCGCTCTATGCGCTGCGTGGCGAGGCAGGGACCGGTGCCTGGATGCCGTTCCGTGCCGCGGCACCGGGGCCACTGGTCGGCCGGGTCGAGGAGCTCGGCTTGCTGCACCGCGCGATCGACCGTTGCGCCCAGACCGGTCGCGGCGGGGTCGTCGTGGTGGTCGGCGAAGCAGGGATGGGAAAGTCCCGCCTCCTGGCCGCCGCGGAGGCCCACGGCCGCGCCGCAGGCTTTGCCTGGACGTGGACCGAGAACCTCTCCTACGCGCGTGGTGAACCGTATCGGTTCGCCCGGCTGCTGGCGCAGACCGTGGCCGACGAGCACGGAGTCGATTCCGGCACTCTGACCCGGCGCCTGCTCTTCACCGAGGACCTCCGGCCCGAGGAAGCGCGGCGATACGGCGGGGCCATCGCCGCGATCGCGCGGGACGCGGCATTCAGCGGTTGGGAGGAAGAGGCACCGTTCATGCCGACGGACCCGGCCGAGGTGGCGACCGCCCTCCTCGAGGTGGCGTCCCGGTACATCGAGCGGCTCATGAGCATGGCCGGGCCTCGGATCATCGTCATCGACGACCTCCACTGGCTGGATCCGTCAAGCGTGGGCATGGTCGAGCTGATGGTGGAGGCGACCGCCGACCGGCCCCTGATCGTCCTCGCCGGAACGCGGCCGAGCGGCATCCCGAGCTGGGTGGAGCGACCCCAGGTCGAGCGTCTGGACCTCGCCGGCCTGGCCGAGCCGGAGACGGCGCGCCTGGCGACGCTGATCGCCCGTGCCGCCGTCGAGGCCGAGGGCGTCCGCAGCATCCACCAGCGCACGGCGGGCAACCCACTGTTCATCGGGGAGACGGTCCGGGCGTTCCTCGAGGATGGGACGCTGGCGTGGCGCGACGGCCGCGTCGCGCTGATCGAGACGGGACCACCGCGGGTGCCCGTGACGCTCCGCGCGGTGCTCGGTGCCCGTATCGATGGCCTTGAGCCGGCCGGTCGAGAGGCCCTCGGTGTCGCCTCGATCATCGGCATCGTCTTCCGCGAGAACCTCCTCGAGCAACTGCTCGGCGAGGCGCTGCCCCCGCGCACCCTCGACCACCTCGCGGAAGCCGCCTTGATCCGGCGCAGCGATGATGGGGAGTGGCGGTTCGCGCACGCATTGATCCGCGACGCCGCCTATGCCGGGCTGCTGGCCAGTCGACGCCGGGCATTGCACACGCGACTGGCCGATCATCTCGAGGCCCAGCCGCAGGCCGCGGGACCGGGCCAGGTCGCCACCCATCGCGTCGCCGCGGGCGATACCTCGCGAGCGCTGCCCCTCCTGCGGGAGGCGGCCGAATCCGCGCTGGCCCTCGGCGCGGCATCGGAGGCTGCGGCGTTCTGGACGCAGGCCGCCGTGCTGGGTGTCGCGGACGACCCGACGGCGGCTGCTACCGACCGGCAACGCGCGGAGCTCGCCTTGGCCGCCGCCGCGGCCGGTCAGGGTCCCGGCTAGGCCGTCGTCGCCTCGGGTGCCGGGGAACCGATGGCCTGGCGATCTGGCCGCTTTGCTGGATCGACGGTGACGGTCAGGCCATCGATGGCTGGCCGCACGGAGCGGCCGGCGGCGGTGCACACCATCTGGAGCTCCGCAAGGCGTTCGGGGGCGTAGTGGACGAGGAGCGTGGAGCGGGCCTCGGCCGCGTCGGCCAGGGCGACCGCTTCGTGGGTGGTCAGGTGGCCGCGCTCTCGATCGTCGTCGCGGGCCGACGCGATCGCGCTCTCGACCAGCAGGAGGTCGGCGCCGCGGACGGCATCCTCCACCGACACTGACGGCCCCGTGTCGCCGGTATACGCGAGCCGGGCACCGTCGGGGGCCTCGATGACGACCCCCCAGGCCGGGACGTAGTGGCGGCCCGGGAAGAACCGCAATCGGAGGTCGCCGATCGTCAGCGCGGCCGCGGGGTCATATTCCACGGCCTGGAAGGACGCATCGAAGAAGCCGGCTCGTTCGCTGATCGCGATCGCCAGCGCGTCGACGCGGGACCGGCCGCCAGGCGGGAGATGGACCGGCAAGGGCTGGGGGGCGGGTTCCCCCCAGGGGTAGAGGTATCGCAGGCCGACGAGATCGAGGTAATGGTCCGCGTGCATGTGACCGATGACGACAGCCGTCAGCTCATGAGGGTCCATCACGCGCTGGAGGTTGCGCACGACACCCTGCCCGACATCGAGCAACACGCTGGTGTCGCCCCACTGGACGAGGTAGCCCGCCGTCGGCGTTGACTCGTGCGGGACGGCGGTGCTGCACCCGAGCACGGTCAAACGCAGGCGCGGGCCCGGGGAATCGATCATCCCACGGAATGCTAGGGGTCTGACATCTATACAGGTGTCGGCTGGCGGACAGGCCGCTAGGATGCGGGCATGCTCGGCACCCGCCCGGTCCTCGCATCGCTGGCGGCGATCCCGTTCTTCGGCGGGCTGGACCCGGCCGCCCTCGAGCGGCTGGCGGCGAGCATGCGATCGCGTCGATTTCGTCGCGGCGAGGTCATCTTCCACATCGGCGACCCTGGCGACGCCCTCTTCGCGATCATCAGTGGGGAAGTGAAGATCACGCTGCCCGCCGAAACGGGCGATGAAGCCATCCTGGCCACCCTGCGCCCCGGCGATGTCTTCGGGGAACTGGCGCTCCTCGATGGGGCCCCGCGATCCGCCAGCGCCACGGCGCTCACGCCGACGGAGGCGGTCGTCCTCCCGCGCGACCGATTCCGGGAGCTCCTCGCGACCGAGGGCGGATTCCGCGATGCGCTGCTGGCCTCGATCGCCGGTGAGCTCCGACGCCTCACGACGCACGTCGAGGAGTTGCACTTCCTGGACATCACCGGCCGGCTTGCGGCCCGTCTCGTGCGGCTCGCCCAGGAGGGCGGGACGCCGGCGGCGGATGGCTCCATCCGGCTTCGCACGAACCTCACCCAGGCCGATCTCGCGGCGATGGTCGGCTGCACGCGCCAGAGCGTGAACAAGCTCCTCGGACAGTTCACGGACGACGGGCTGCTCCGGCTCGAGCGAGACGGGATCGTCGTGACGAACCTCGACGGCCTGAGCGCCACCGCGCGCCGCTGAGGCCACCGCGCGCCGCTGAGCGCCTCGCCGCGCGCCGCTGAGCACCGCGCGCCTCGCGGCGCCGTGGCGCACCCGCTCAGTCCGGGGCGTCCCGCAGGACCGCGAACAGCACTCCGGCCGCGGTCAGTGCCGCGCGGGTCCGACCCTGGCTCCCGCCCAGGAACGCGCGCCGCGTCTCGCGATGCTCCGAGCCCGGGATCACGACCGCGACCGTCACCGCCGTGTCACCGCCGCGCTCGCGAGCCCGCACGGCGAGCCCGACCTCGACGTCGGCGCGCTCCCGGATAGCGCCCGCGACGTCGGTAAGGCTCGCCTCGTCGTCCTCACGAGGGTCCGGCCGCGCTTCCGCCAGCGCCAGCCAGTCGGCATCTCCGAACAGGGTGGTCACCTGGCCGCGCGTGCCCAATTCCGCCAGCGCCAGCCGCCACCCACGAGCCGCTAGTCGTGCCCCGATCGCATCGGCCCACGTCTGGCTGCCGGTCGCCCAGATGTGGTCGCCCAGTCGCTCGCTCACGATCGCGGCTGCCGCCTCGACGAGACTCTCCGCCGTTCGCACCCGGCCCGAGACGTCGCTGCCGCCAACGGCGCTGATGCGCACATCCACGGCTTCGGCCCGGGCATAGGTCGCCACCTCGGGGTTCGAGGTCCGCAGGATCTCCTCGCCGAGGATCTCCGCAACCTGCGATTCGCCGAT
>JAXDKY010000217.1:0-3189 GCA_034666885.1 Chloroflexota bacterium | reverse complement strand
GCCCAAACGCTCGCCAACGTCCACCTCGCGCTGCGCGAGAACCTCACGCTCATCCCGGTCATCAACAAGATCGACCTCCCGTCGGCCGACCCAGACACGATCATGGATGAGCTCGAGAACGTGCTGGCCATCCCGCGCGAGGAGGTGATCCTCGCGAGCGCCAAGGAAGGAACGGGCGTGCTCGACATCCTCGAAGCCATCGTCGCGCGAATCCCCGCTCCCAAGGGCGACCCCGCCGCACCGGTCCAGGGCCTCATCTTCGACAGCCACTACGACGCCTACAAGGGCGTGATCGTCTATGTCCGGCTGGCCGCCGGCACGCTGCGCTCGACCGAGCCGATCCAGCTGATGGCCAGCGGCGCCCTGGCCGAACCGCTGGAGCTCGGTGTCTTCCGCCCCCAGCTCGTGCCGGTCAAGCAGCTGGTGGCGGGTGAGGTGGGCTACGTCGCGACCGGGCTCAAGAACGTGCGCGAGGCGCAGGTCGGCGACACGCTCACGACCCAGGCGCGACCGGCCGCGGCGCCGCTGCCTGGTTACCAGGAGGCGAAGAGCCTCGTGTTCGCCGGCATCTACCCGCTCAGCGGCGAGGACTACCCGCTGCTGCGCGAGGCGCTCGACAAGCTGCACCTCAACGACGCGAGCTTCACGTTCGAGCCCGAGAGCTCCGTGGCGCTCGGCTTCGGCTTCCGCTGCGGCTTCCTCGGCCTGCTGCACATGGAGATCGTCCAGGAACGCCTCGAGCGCGAACACTCGCTCGACCTTATCGCCTCCGCGCCGTCGGTCGAATATCACGTCCACCTGCAACACGGTCGCGGCATGGTCGTGGTCGACAATCCGGCCCTCCTGCCGAACCCCGCCGACATCGAATCGATCGAGGAGCCGTGGGTCAAGCTCAGCGTCGTCACGCCGAGCCAGTACATCGGCGCGCTCATGCAGCTCTCGACCGATCGGCGCGGCACGTTCATGAACATGGAGTACCTCGACCCGACGCGGGTCGTGCTCCATTTCGAGATGCCGCTGGCCGAGCTCATCGTCGACTATTTCGACCAGCTCAAGAGCCGCAGCCAGGGCTATGCGTCGATGGACTACGAGGAGCTGGGCTATCGACCCGCGAACCTCGCCAAGGTCGACATCCTCGTCAACGGCGAGCCGGTCGACGCGCTGTCGCTCATCGTCCATCGCGATCGGGCGCAGTCGACCGGTCGCGCGCTCGCCGAGCGGCTCAAGCAGCTCATCCCCCGCCAGATGTTCGAGATCCCGATCCAGGCCGCCATCGGCAGCAACGTCATCGCGCGCGAAACGGTCCGTGCCATGCGCAAGAACGTGCTGGCCAAGTGTTACGGTGGCGACATCACCCGCAAGCGCAAGCTGCTCGAGAAGCAGAAAGAGGGCAAGCAGCGGATGAAGCGCGTCGGTTCGGTCGAGATCCCGCAGGAGGCGTTCCTCGCGATGCTCCGTTTGGACGAGGGATAGGCCCGCGTGGATGGCCTGGTCGACATCTCGCGTGGGCTCATCGTCGTCGGGCTGACGCTCCTCCTCGCGATGCTCCGGCTTGACGCCGAGCGATTCGGGACCGCGGAGTACTACGAGACGACGCGCGACGGGGAGCGGCCACGCGTCCGGCGGCGACTGGCGTGGTACGCGCTGGGTGCCGGGATCGTCGTCGCGATGCTGTACATCCATCCGTCGCCCCAGACGAGCCTCTTCCTGGGCACCGGCGATCGCCTGGGGGCGGTCCTGGGCGGCCTGGTGTTCGCCGCCATCGGCGTCGCACAGGCGGTCGCCTTTGCGACGTTGCGCTATCACCGCATCCGGTTCCCGGACACCGCCTCCTATCCCGGGGCGCTGCTGAACTCGACGGCGACGGCGTTCATCGACGAGGTCACGTTCCGTGGCGCGATCTTCGGGACGCTCATCGGGCTGGGCCTCGAGGCGAATGCCTCGAACCTGGTGCAGACCCTGCTCTACGCCCTCGCCACGCGTCTCGGTGCGCCGGGCCGGGATCGCTACCTGCTCGCG
Source organism: Chloroflexota bacterium (assembly GCA_034666885.1). Classification (GTDB taxonomy): domain Bacteria; phylum Chloroflexota; class Limnocylindria; order Limnocylindrales; family CSP1-4; genus SPCO01. The sequence goes on along the minus strand of JAXDKY010000217.1, from coordinate 1,170 downwards.
ACGACGATCGGGATAGGGCTCATCGGCGGCTGGCTGACGGCCGTCACCGGCGGGATCGCGGCGGCCTTCCTGGGCCACGCGGTGACCCGGTTCGCGATCTTCCTCTGCACCGGACACACCGGTCAGACGCTGCCGCGCGGCCGCGAGGTCGAGGAGATCGAGAAGCGCCGGCGTCCACCGGACGGCTGGCGTGTCATCGGGACGCGGGACTCGGCTTCGCGCGAGCGGTGAGCCGAGAAGCGTCCGGGGGGAGCATCACGGCGACCGGCCTCGCGCCGGCCTCGCCCGTCGCGCTGTACGTCCACATTCCCTTCTGCGTCTCGCTCTGCCCGTACTGTGACTTCGTCGTCATCGCCGGCTCGGCGGCGCGCGGCCCGCGCAACCGGATCGCCACGTTCCTGTCGGCGGTCCTCGTGGAGATCGACCTCCGTGCGGACGTGCTCGACGAGGCGTTCGGCGCTCCGGGCACGGCCGGCCGACCGGCCCTCGAAACGGTCTACCTCGGCGGTGGCACGCCATCGCTCCTCGCGCCGGCTGACATCGAACGGCTGCTCGCGCGCGTGCGCGAGCGCTTCGGGGTGACCGCGGATGCGGAGATCACGCTCGAGGCGAACCCCGGGCCCGACGAGCGCGGTGACCCTGCCGCCCTGCGCCGCGCGGGGGTCACGCGGATCTCGTTCGGCGCGCAATCGCTCGACGACACCGAGTTGCGCAAGCTCGGGCGCCGCCACCGGGGGCGGCACGTGGCCGATGCCGTTGCCGGCGCCCGGGCCGCCGGGCTCGGGTCCGTCAACGTCGACCTGCTGTACGACATCCCGGACACGGACCTGCGCACCTGGATGGCGACGCTTGACGCCGTGCTCGCCATCGAGCCGGACCACCTGTCGTTGTACGCCCTCACGCTCGACGACCCCGATGCCGAGGGGCTGACCGGTCCGACCGGCGACCACCTTCCAGTGACCCGCGGGGCGCGGCGATGGCGGGACGCGGTCCGGCCCGGCCAGGACGAGGACCGAGCGGCGGCCCAGTACCACTACGCGACGGTGGCCCTGGCCGAAGTCGGCTACCGCGGCTACGAGATCTCCAACTGGGCTCGACCGGGTCACGAGAGCCGGCACAACCTCATGTACTGGCAGCGCCGCCCCCACGAGGCGGTGGGGCCGGGAGCTC
>JAXDKY010000216.1:0-2912 GCA_034666885.1 Chloroflexota bacterium | reverse complement strand
AGATCATCGTCGCCGTCGTCGTCCCGGAGCTCGCCGGCGCGGGCAGTTGCTACGTTCGACTCGAGTTCCGCCGGCAGATGGAGATCGCGGTCGTGGGCGCCACCGCCATGGTGCGTCTCGAGGGCGGTGTCATCCGCGACGCTCGGATCGCCATCACCGCGCTCGCTCCGACCGTCCGTCGGGTGCCGACGGCCGAGGCCGCGCTCGTCGGCAGCGACGGTGGTCCGGCCGCAGCCGCGGAAGCGGGCCGGCTCGCCGCCGAGGCAGCGACGCCGATCTCGGATGTCCGAGCCTCCCTCGACTATCGGACCGCCATGGCGGCCGTGGTCGTGCGCCGCGCCGTCACAGGCGCGATCGCCCGGGCGCGTGGCGAGATCATCCAGATCCCCGCCAGCGCCAGCCTGTTCGGAGCCGATTGACCATGGGACATCCGGCGACGCTCCAGGTGAACGGGACGAGCTACGCGGTCGAGCTCGACGCCGGCCGAACCCTGCTGTCCGTCCTGCGCGGCGAGCTGGGCCTGACGGGCAGCAAGGAGGGCTGCGACGACTCCGAATGTGGCGCGTGCATGGTCATGCTCGACGGCAAGCCCGTGAATTCGTGCTCGTTCCTGGCGCTCCAGGCGGACGGGCGCGCGGTGACGACCGTCGAGGGCCTCGCGTCCGGCTCGGAGCTGCATGCCCTGCAGCGCGCCTTCCTCGAGCACGGCGGGGTCCAGTGCGGATTCTGCACGCCGGGGATGCTGATCAGCGCGGCCGCCCTTTTGAAGTCCGATCCGGATCCGACCGAGGACGAGATCCGCGCCGGCCTGTCGGGCAACCTGTGCCGCTGCACCGGCTATGTCGGGATCGTGGCGGCCGTCCGCGCGGCGGCCACGGAGCTCGCGGCGGCCGGAGCAGACGTGGCCGCGACCGATGAGGCGCCTTCCCGGCCATAGCGGGGTGCCGACATGCGAGCCCTGATCTTCGATCTCGACGGGACCCTCGTCGACACGGTCTACGCCCACGTGTTCGCCTGGCAGCGTGCCCTGGCCGAGGTCGGCCTCCCGATCCAGGGTTGGCGCATCCACCGGCGCATCGGGATGAGCGGCGGCCTGTTCACGCGAGCCGTCGCCCGCGAGGCCGGCCGTCCACTGACCGACGAGGAGGCGGAGACCATCCAGCAGCGTCACGGCGTCCTGTTCCGCGAGCTGCTGCCGGAGCGGCGGCCGCTCCCCGGCGCCGTGGAGCTCCTCGCGTTCCTGCGCGCGGAGGGCATCCCCCATGGGATCGCGACCTCCGGACGCCGACCCGAGATCGATGCCTCGCTCGAGGCGTTAGGCGTGCCGCCGGAGACCGTTGTCGTCGACCGAGGTGACGTCCTTCGCGCCAAGCCCGAGCCCGACCTGTTCCTGGCGTGCCAGGAGCGCATCGGCGTGGCGATCCAGGACTGCTACGTCATCGGCGACGCGGTCTGGGACCTCCTCGCGGCACGGCGCGCCGGGATGTTGAGTGTCGGGCTGCTGTCGGGTGGCTACGGCGAGGACGAACTGCTCGGCGCCGGCGCTTTTCGCGTCTATCGCGACGCGGCCGACCTGCACGCGTCGATCGACGAGCTCGGCATCTGACCGCGGGGCGCCGGACGAGCAACGAACCGCGAGGCCGCGCGTTCTAGGGATGTGACACCGCGACCGCGATCGATCCCCCCTGCCAGCACCATCGCGATGGCCGCCGTCGCGCCGACCCCGGCCGCGTTGCTAGCGACCTGGGGTGTGCTCGTCGTGGTGCTGTTGACCGAGCCGATCCGGCCCTACACCGCTGGCGTCTGGGCGAACGCTGACCTGCTGTCGCTCGCCATCGTCGGCGGTTTGATCGGGCTGATCGGTCGGCCCCTTGCCGCGGCCACCGGAATCGCGTTTGGGGTCGCCGCGGCTGTCGCCATCCAGCTCTTCGTCCTCGCCGGACAGGCCGTCTACCAGCCGGTCGTGGTCGCGGCGCTCGACGGCTGGACGTGGACGGCTTCTGTCGCGGGCGCGATCGTGGTCGGAGCGGTCGCGATGGCGCTCGGCTATGCGCTGGTCCGAGCCGCGCTGGCGCTGCGCGGGATCATTCGACGGCGCGGACCCTCCGCGATCGCGTCATCCGCGACATCCCCACCGACACCGATGCCGATCGCGATCGGTGTGGTCGCGCTGGTCACGATGGGCGTCGCGGTCATCGTGCTGATCGGTGGCTCGATGCTCGCCACGGCCCAGTCGGCGTACGTGCCGTCCCAGGACGAAACCACGGTCCATGTCGCGGTCCGGGCGGACGGGACGATCACCTCGACGGCCACAACGGTTCCGGTGGGCCGGATCAGCGTCATCATCGACGGCCCTGAGTCAGCTCAAACGGAAGCGCTCAGCCTCGTCGGCCCACTGTCGAGCAGTCAGCTCGCCCTGCTCGATCGCAAGGTCCTGCCCATCGACGCCGGGTGCTGCTACTGGAATTACCGTGTGCCACGGACCGAACTGCCCTCGGTGGGAATCTATGCGGTGGTTGCCGTCGTCCACACCGAACCGCCGGCGGATCCCGATGCATTCGACGCCTGGATCCACGCGCAGCCCATCTCCGCGGTCCGCACGCTTACGGTGACGGCGGCCCCGGCACGGGCCGTCCCATCGACCGAGGCCGGCGGCGACGGCGGCCGCCATCTGACGTTGCCGGTCGTCGCGGCCATCGCCGTCCAGGGCTGGGCGGCAGGCGGGGTCGTGGCCACGGCCCGCGGACGGCGGCGACCGCTCGGGCGGGGCGCGGTCGTCCTCGCCGTGGCCACGGGTCTCCTCTTCGCGTTCGGTGTCGCGGTGCTTGCTTTGCTTGCCGTCAATCAGGCGCACAGCCCGTTCTGAAGGCGCTCAGGCTCACAATCTCGCGGCCAGCAGCGGCGCGAGATCC
>JAXDKY010000215.1:0-5579 GCA_034666885.1 Chloroflexota bacterium | reverse complement strand
ATCCGCGAGGGTGGCCGGACCGTCGGCGCCGGCGCCATCGTCACGATCACGGAGTAGGGACGACATGGCGAAGCAGCGGATCCGGATCCGCCTCAAGGCTTACGATCACCGGCTGCTGGATCAGTCGGCGGCCCAGATCGTCGAGACGGCGCAGCGCACCGGCGCGGACGTCGTCGGCCCGGTGCCGCTCCCGACGCGCATCGAAAAGTTCACCGTCCTGCGTTCCCCGTTCATCGACAAGGACTCCCGGGAGCAGTTCGAGATCCGCACCCACAAGCGGCTCGTCGACATCCTGGATCCGAGCTCGAAGACGGTCGACGCCCTGATGCGACTCTCGCTGGCTGCGGGCGTCGACATCGAGATCAAGATGTGATGGGGATCGGATTGATCGGCCGCAAGGTCGGGATGACGCAAGTGTTCCAGGACGACGGGACGATGGTCGCGGTGAGCGTCCTCGCCATCGAGCCCAACACCGTCACGCGCCTGCGCACGTCGGACCGCGATGGCTATACGGCCGTGCAGCTCGGCGCCGAGACGGCCAAGAAGCTCAGCAAGCCCGAAGCCGGCCAGCTCAAGGGCCTGCCCAAGGCCGCCCAGTCGCTCAAGACCCTGCGCGAGTTCCGCGTCGACAGCGTCGACGACTACGAGCTCGGCCAGACCGTCTCGCTCGCTGACCTGTTCGCCGCCGGCGACGATGTCGACGTGACCGGTGTCTCGAAGGGCAAGGGTTTCGCCGGCCATATCAAGCGCCACAACTTCCATCGCGGGCCGCAGACCCACGGTTCGGACCATCACCGCGCGCCGGGCTCCATCGGGCCGGGCACGACCCCGGGTCGTGTCTATCGCGGCATGAAGATGGCCGGCCACATGGGCGACCAGCGCGTGACCACCAAGAAGGTCCGCGTCGTGTCCACCGACCCCGACCGCAATCTGCTGCTGATCAAGGGGAGTCTCCCCGGTCCGCGCGGGTCGCTCATCCTCGTGAAGAAGGCCTGACGATGCCGTCCATCCCCCTGTACGACAAGACCGGCAAGACCGTCGGCAACGTCGAGCTCAGTGACGAGCTCTTCGCGGCCCCGGTCAATACCGCCGTCCTGCACCAGGTCGTGATCGCGCAGCTGGCCGCCCGGCGGACCGGCACGAGCGACACCAAGACCCGTGGCGAGATCCGTGGCGGCGGCCGCAAGCCCTACAAGCAGAAGGGCACCGGCCGCGCCCGGCAGGGCACCGTCACTGCGCCGCACTACCGCGGCGGTGGCGTCGTCTTCGGTCCGCATCCGCGCTCGTATGAGCAGCGCCTGCCGCGCAAGATGAAGCGCCTCGCCCTGCGCGGCGCGCTGACCGCCAAGCTCGTCGACGAGCAGCTGAAGGTCATCGACACGTTCGGTCTCGACGCCATCAAGACCAAGGACCTGGCCGGCGTCCTCCGCGCGCTCGCGGCCGACGGCCGCGTCCTCGTCGTGTCGCCGAGCCGCGACCAGAACCTCGAGCTCTCGGCGCGCAACCTGCCGACGGTCGAGATCATCCTGGCCGACTCGCTCAACGTGGTCGACCTCATCAAGGCCGACCTCGTGCTCATCGAGCAGCCCGCCCTGGCGCGCATGCAGGAGGTGTACGCATGACCGCCCTGACCGCGCCGGAGATCATCCTGCGTCCCGTCATCAGCGAGAAGACGATCGACGAGTCGACGCGCGGCAAGTACACGTTCGCCGTCAATGACAACGCGAACAAGATCCAGATCAAAGCCGCGGTGGAAGAGCTCTACAAGAAGGAGGGCGTGACCGTCGTGTCGGTCAATGTCCTGACCACCAAGGCCAAGGAAAAGAAGCGCGGGACAAAGCGTGGCCGGATCACCGGCTACACGACGCCCTGGCGCAAGGCCATCGTCACCCTGGCCCCCGGCCAGAAGATCGAATTCTTCGAGGGGGTCTGACCGATGCCGCTTCGAACCTACAAGCCGACCTCCCCTGGGCTCCGCCAGATGACTCGCTCGACCTTCGAGGAGATCACCACCAACGAGCCCCACAAGCCGCTGCTCGAGCCGCAGAAGCGCGGTTCCGGGCGGAACAACCAGGGCCGCCTGACCGTGCGCCATCGCGGTGGCGGCGAGAAGCAGCACTACCGCCGGATCGACTTCAAGCGCGACAAGACGGGCGTGCCCGCTCGCGTCGCGACGATCGAATACGACCCCAACCGCTCCGCGCGGATCGGGCTGCTGCACTACCGCGACGGCGAGAAGCGCTACATGATCCTGCCGCACGGCCTCAAGGTCGGTGACATCGTCGTCGCCGGTCCGGATGCCGAGGCGCGCGTGGGCAACGCGCTGCCGCTCGCGAACATCCCGCTCGGTACGACCATCCACAACATCGAGCTGACGCCGGGCAAGGGCGGCCAGATCGTCCGTTCGGCGGGGACCTCCGCGCAGCTGCTCGCCAAGGAAGGCGACTACGCGACGGTCCGCATGCCATCGGGCGAGATGCGCCGCATCCCGATGCGCTGTATGGCCACCGTCGGCCAGGTCAGCAACCTCGACCACGAGAACCAGAATCTCGGCAAGGCCGGCCGCGCCCGGCACCTGGGCCAGCGCCCGGAGGTCCGCGGGGTCGTCATGAACCCGCGCGACCATCCGCACGGCGGTGGCGAGGGCAAGTCCCCGACCGGGATGCCGCCCAAGACCCCGTGGGGCAAGCCCGCCATGGGCTACCGCACCCGGCGGTCCAAGACGACCGGACGACTGATCGTCCGTTCGCGGCATCGCAAGTAGCCGGGGAGGTAGGAGTCAATGTCCCGTTCCGTCAAGAAGGGCCCGTTCATCGAGGCCCGACTCCTCGGCCGCATCGAGGAGATGAACAAGCGCAACGAGAAGAAGGTCGTCAAGACCTGGTCCCGTGCGTCCGTCATCTTCCCGACGTTCATCGGTCACACCATCGCCGTCTACAACGGCAAGAAGCACGTCCCGGTCTACGTGACCGAGAACATGGTCGGCCATCGTCTTGGTGAGTTCAGCCCCACCCGCAACTACCGCGGTCACGGCAAGCACACCGACCGGTCGACGGCGCTGAAGTAGGACCGACGATGCGAGTTTCCGCCACTGCCAAGTACCTCCGCGCTTCGACCCGCAAGACCCGCCTGGTGACCCAGGCCATCCGGGGCAAACGAGTCGAGGAAGCGGCCGCGCTCCTGCGGTTCATGCCGCAGAAGGCCGCGGGCGACGTCGCCCGCGTGCTCAAGAGCGCGACCGCCAACGCCGAGAACAACCACAACCTGTCCGCGGAGGACCTGTTCATCGTGGAGGCCGTCGCCAACGAGGGCCCGACGATCAAGCGCTTCCAGCCGCGGGCCCAGGGTCGGGCGTTCCCCATCCACAAGCCCATGACCCACATCACCATCGTCGTCGCGGACCAGGAGGCCTGACATGGGACACAAGGTCCATCCGTACGGCTTCCGACTCGGTGTCTCCCGCACCTGGACCGCGAAGTGGTACGCCGATAAGGAATACACCGCCTCCCTCAAGGAGGACATCGGCATCCGCACGCTGATCGACAAGCGGCTGTCGAACGCGAGCGTGAGCGGCGTGGAGATCGAGCGTGGCATCAACCACGTCACGGTCACCATCCACACCGCCAAGCCGGGCATCGTCATCGGCAAGGGCGGGGCGAACGTCGAGGTCCTGCGCCAGCAGATCGGCGCCCTGTCGAACCGCAAGGTCAAGCTGGAGATCAAGGAGATCCGCCAGCCCGAGCTCGACGCCCACCTCGTGGCCATGAACATCGCCGGGCAGCTGAGCCGCCGCATCGCCTTCAAGAAGGCGATGAAGCAGGCCATCCAGCGCTCGATGAAGGCCGGCGCGAAGGGCGTCAAGATCGCCGTCGCCGGCCGCCTCGGCGGCTCGGAGATGGGTCGCCGGGAGTGGGACAAGGAAGGCCGGATCCCGCTGGGGACCCTGCGCGCCGACATCAGCTACGGCCAGATCCACGCGCACACCACCTACGGCCGCATCGGTGTCAAGGTCTGGATCTATCGGGGCGACTTCGCGCCCGAGCCGATCCGCCGGCCCGAGCTCGTCGGCGCTCCGGCCCAGCCGGGCCAGGGGGTCTGACGATGTTGATGCCCAAGCGCGTCAAGCATCGCAAGGTCATGCGCGGACGCATGTCCGGAATGGCCAAGGGCGGCTACATGGTCGCCTTCGGCGAGTACGGCCTGGCCACGCAGGAGCCCGCCTGGATCACGAGCCGCCAGATCGAGGCCGCTCGTCGTGCCATGACCCGCTCGGTCAAGCGCGGCGGCAAGATCTGGATCCGGGTCTTCCCGGACAAGCCCGCCACCAAGAAGCCCGCCGAGACCCGCATGGGTTCCGGCAAGGGCGCCCCCGACCATTGGGTCGCGGTCGTCAAGCCCGGCCGCATCCTGTTCGAGATGGCCGGCGTCGATCACGAGTCCGCGGTCGAGGCCATGCGCCTCGCCAGCCACAAGCTTCCCGTGCAGACCCGCGTGGTCGTCCGGGAAGGTGCGAAGGAGGCGTAACGGATGGACATGGACAAGGCCCGTTCGCTGTCCGACGCCGAGCTCGATGACGCCCTGCGCGAAGCGAAGCAGGACCTCTGGGGAGCGCGTTTCGCGCTCTCGACCCGACAACTCAAGGACTACAGCACGATCCCGCAGACGCGGCGAACGATCGCGCGGATCCTGACCGTCCAGCGCGAGCGCAAGCTCGGCAAGACGGCCTGAGGGAGATCACGCGATGACAGGAGCAAACACCACGGTGGAGACGAAGCGGAAGACGAAAGTCGGCCGGGTAGTCAGCGACAAGATGGACAAGACGATCGTCGTGTCCGTCGAGCGCCTGACCCGACATCGGCTGTACAAGCGGGTCATCCGCTTGAGCACCAAATTCAAGGCCCACGACGAGACGAACGACGCCCGCATCGGCGACACCGTGCTCATCGAGGAGTCCCGGCCGCTGTCCGCGACCAAGCGCTGGCGCCTCGTCAGCGTGACGGCGCGGGCCGGTGAGCACGGGCTGCCCGGCGAGACCGTCGTGGCGGAGGAGGCTGAGGTCACCGAGGCCATCCATGCGGCGGCTCACCCCGGCCGTACGAGCAAGGCCGACGCCGATGTCGAGACGGAGGCTGACGCCGCCGACGGCCGCGGCGGCGCCTCCGCGACGGCTGACGAAGCCGGCGACGCGCCAGCGACGGCCGAAGATGGCGGCGACGACTCTGCGAAGGCCCATGACGCGTCCGACGACGAGCAGGCCGCTCCGACGGAGGGGGCCGCCTCGTGATCCAGCCGCAGACCCGCCTCAAGGTCGCGGACAACACGGGCGCCCGGAGCATCCAGTGCATCCGGGTGATGGGTCGTTCGCTCAAGACCACGGCCGGCGTGGGTGACGTGATCATCGCCAGCGTCAAGCAGGCGATCCCCAACGCCGCCGTGAAGAAGGGCGACGTCGTCCGCGCGGTCATCGTGCGCACGAACAAGGAATACGGCCGCGCCGACGGGAGCTACATCCGCTTCGACGAGAACGCCGCCGTGCTCATCAACAACCAGGGCAATCCCCGCGGCACCCGGATCTTCGG
>JAXDKY010000214.1:0-13900 GCA_034666885.1 Chloroflexota bacterium | reverse complement strand
TGACCGACGCCGACCGATTCGGGCCGGATCATCAGCGCCACGCGGCCGTTCCGAGCCGCACCGGCGTTCGTTGGCGTCGGGACGATCCGCCCGTTGCTCAATTCGAATCGCGTCCCCTGACCGTCCTCGGCGACGCGACCATCGAGGAAGTTCGATTCCCCGATGAAGTCGGCCACGAACCGATCGACCGGTCCCTGGTAGATCTCGCGGGGCGACCCGATCTGGCGGACGTGCCCGCCGGCCATGACCGCGATCCGCGTCGCCATCGAGAGCGCCTCCTCCTGGTCGTGGGTCACGAACACGAAGGTCGTGCCGACCTGGCGGTGGATGCGCGATAGCTCGACCTGCATCTGCTTGCGGAGCTTGAGGTCGAGCGCCCCGAGCGGCTCGTCGAGCAGGAGGACGGCCGGGCGCTTGGCGAGGGCGCGGGCGAGGGCCACCCGCTGGGCCTGTCCGCCGGACAGCTGCCCCGGAAAGCGGTCGCGATACTCGGCCAGGCCGACCAGCTCGAGGTACTCGGCCACGCGCCGGTCGATCTCGTTACCGGCCAGGCTCTCCATCCGGAGACCGAAGGCCACGTTGTCGGCGACGGACATGTGCGGGAACAACGCGTAGTTCTGGAAGACGGTGTTGACGTCGCGCCGGTGCGGCGGCAGGTCGTTGACCCGCTGGCCTTCGATCCGCAGCTCACCCGACGTCAGCGGGATGAACCCGCCGATCAGGTTCAGCGTGGTGGTCTTGCCGCAGCCGGATGGCCCGAGGAGGCAGAAGAACTCGCCCGACTCGATCCGCAACGACACCCCGTCGAGCGCGATCGCCTCGCCGTAGCGCTTGGTGACGTTGATGAGCTCGATGGCAGGCGCGACACCGGCTTGCGTCACGACCCGGACCCCTTGCTGGCGGCGACCGTTTCCCGGGTCGAGCGACGGGCAGCGCGCGCGGCGCGCGGCGGGGTGCTGTCCCCGACGACGAGTCGCACGGGCATGACCTCCGAGATCGGGTTGCGACCCTCGCGGACGGACGCCATCAGCATCTCGACCGCACGCCGTCCGACGTCGACCGACGGGACGTCGACGGTCGTCAGCCGCGGCCACGACTGGCGGGCCGCCGGGATGCCGTCGAAGCCGACGACGGCGAGGTCGTCGGGGACGACCAGGTTCGTCGAGCGCAGCGCGTCCAGCAGGCCGAGGGCCAGCTTGTCGTCGTAGCACAGCACCGCGTCGGGTGGGTCCGCGGTGAGCGTCAGGGCCACCGCAGAGGCATCCCGCCACGCGTCCACGGCGACGTCGATGAAGTTGATGGGTCCCTGGCCGAGCTCTTTCATGGCCGCGGTCGCAGCCGTCAGCCGCCAGGCGTTCGAGCTCCAGCTGCCAGGGCCGACGTAGGTGATCCGGCGGTAGCCGCGCTCGACGAGGTGCCGCACCGTGGCGGCCACCCCCGCGGCGTCGTCGGTTCGCAGGACGCCGCGGGCCGGGACGTCGGCGCCGCCGGCGAGAGCCGGGTAGTCGGGCTGGACGAAGATCACGTGGTCGGCCGGGACGCGGGAAAGCACATCCGCAGGGTCGCTGACGCAGGACGCGACGACGATCCCGTCGGCGCGATGCTCGACGAACGCGGTCAGGGCTCGCTGCTCGCGGGCGGGGTCGTGCAGGCCGGTCATGATGAAGACGGCGTAGCCCTGGCTGGCGGCCGCCTCCTCGAAGCCCGCCGCCACCTTGGCGTGGACCGGGTCGGCGAGGTCGTCCAGCAGCAGTCCCAGGATGTGAGTGCGCTTCGCCCGCAGGCTGCGCGCCGCGGCGTTGGGGACGTAGCCGAGCTTGGCCGCGGCGGCGTGGACGGCCGCCCGGGTCGTCTCACCGATCCGCGGGTCGTGCTTGAGGGCGCGCGAGGCCGTCGCCTCCGACGTCCCGGCAAGCCGGGCGACATCGGCAAGGACGACCCGACGTTCTGGGGGTCGACGCATCCGGCCGAGCTAGCCCGCCACGGATGGCGGGGCGACCCGGATCTCGTCCGCCCGGAACCTCTCGCCCGATGGGGCAGTACAGGCACCCACTAGACCGATGCCCCTCCGCTTTCGCGATGCATTCGGTGACTTGTGCAATCGGTTGCGCGGAAGCTAGCATACCGACCCGGGAGGGTCAACGCACGGTGTCGCGGAGGGTTGTCGCGGGTGCCACGGCCAATCAACATGACCGCCGACCCGCGTCGATGAGGGCGCCGCGGGCGACGCATCTGGCGACCGCGGTGGACCTGCGTCGGCAGCGGAACGCGAGTGACGGCGACCTCGGTTCAAGGCTCCACCCGGCCTATCGCTCGCCCATCGGACGGCTGCCCGCCGGGCGCCAGGCGTTCCGGGGATTGCCCTTCGGGTTGGCCCGCGCGACGACCGCGCGCCGATGGCTGCTGCTGGACGGCGAGGTCGTCGTCGACCTGCGAGCGGCCGGACCGACCAGCCATGTCGTGGTCGCGCACTTCTGCGATGCCTGGCGAGACCCGGTCGTGGGCCGTCCGGCCGACCTGCCGATCGGCTGGGTCACGCCCGTCGGGCAGCCCCTGGCCCGGTACACCCTCGAGCTCGCCTCGGGGCGCTCGGTCGAGGCCATCGTCCGGCGGCGGTTCGAGATCAACGAGGGCATCGTCGGCTGGGGCCAGGGCGCGTTCGCGGCCGTCCCGCACGTCATTGACCAGCCGCTCGACTGGTTCGGGCCGTATCCGGCCATGCCGCCGGGCGGCTATGCCGAGCCCGGACACGCGGGCCTGCTCGGGATCCTGCCGGGCAGCTGGGGCCCCGCCCAGACGGGCGTGTCCGATTCTGTGCCCAGTCCGACTGGCGACATCGCCCTGTGGCTGTACGTGATGGAGGTTCCGGGCGGCACGACGGACGTCGCGCGGTTGCGGATGGAGCCGCTCGCCGCGCTCGACGCGGGTGGTGGCGTCGTGGTCGCCGCGGTCACGGCCTTCCGGGGGAGCGCGTCGCCGCTGGCGATCGAGCCGCGGCGGAGCCTCAAGATCGAGCGCGCGCACGGCGCTGACGTGGCCGTCGACCTCGGCCAGGTGTTCCGACGGCGCCCGGCGCCGACGCCGCTGCAGGCGGCGAAACGACCGTTCAGCTCGATCGTCGGCTGGGGGACGCCGCGCCTGGATGCGGGGCCGGCCGGCGCGACCGGGTCGACCGGGCCGACGGCGTCGACGGCGACCGCGACCGTCGTCGATCTCGCGATGGCGGCGGACGCGACGATCGCCGTCGGCGAGGACCTCGTCCCGGCGCGCGACCTCCCGGGCGACGGGCGTCGCAAGCGCTTCGGCGCCGTCACCATCGAATCGATGCCGACCCCGTCCCGTCGGCTCGAGGTCGAGATCGTCGATGCGGCGACCGGCGAACCGATGCCCGCGCGCGTCCGCTTCCTGGCGGCCGATGGCCGCTATCTCCCGCCCCTGGGCCATCGGGACGAGATCAACCCGGGCCTCAACGAGGACACGGGCGCGGACCTGATCCTCGGTGGCTCGATTTACGCGTACGTCCCCGGGCGGTTCCCGATCGAGCTGCCGGACGGCACGGTCCAGGTCGAGGTGGTCCGTGGGTTCGGCTATCGCCCGCTCGTCCGCTCCATCGAGGTCGATGGGGAGCTGGGCCGTGCGCCGCTCGTCCTGCCGCTGGAGTCGGTCGCGGGGCCGGCGGGGGCGGGCTGGATCGCCGTTGACGCCCACGTCCATTTCCTCTCTCCCACGTCAGCCCTGCTCCAGGCGAGGGCCGAGGGGATCGCCATCGCGAACCTGCTCGCGACCCAGTGGGGTGACCACCACACCAACGGCGCCGACCTGCCCGTCGGCGTCGTCGCGGACTCGTCGGGGCAACACCTCGTGGTCATGGGCAGCGAGAACCGCCAGAACGTCTTGGGCCACATCGGGCTGCTCGGTGCGTCGCAGGCCGTCCTGCCGATGTCCACGGCAGGCCCCCCGGAGGCGCGCATGGGCGACCCGTTGGGCTGGCTCATGGCCGATTGGGCCGACGCCGCCCGCGGACAGGGTGGCCTCGCCGTGGCGGTCCACTTTCCGCTGCCGTATGCCGAGATCGCGGCCGACATCGTCGCGGGCAAGATCGACGCGGTCGAGATGCAGGCGCTCACCCCGGAGATCGATGGGCCGTCGATCCGCGAGTGGTACCGCTTCCTCAACTGCGGCTACCGGCTGCCGATCCTCGGCGGCACGGACAAGATGTCGGCCGAGATCCCGCTCGGCGCCATCCGCACCTACGCCCGCCTGGACCCCGACGTGCCGCTGTCATTCGAGGCCTGGGCGGACGCCGTCCGGGCGGGTCGGACGTTCGTCTCGTCGGGCTCCTTCGTCGACTTGCAGGTCGATGGCTGCGGTCCGGGCGACGAGGTCAAGCTGGGACGGGGCGGCGGGACGGTCGCCGTCGAAGTCATCGCATCAGCGGCGCAACCGGTCATCGATGGCATCGAGCTCATCCACGATGGCGTCGTCGTGGCGGCGTCGTCGGGGCATGGCGGGGAAACGGCGCGCCTTTCGGAGCGGATCCAGGTCACCAAGAGCGGCTGGCTCGCGGCCCGGGTCACGAGCCGCGAGCAGATCCACTCCGGCTTCTCGACGAGCATGGGCGCGCACAGCTCCCCGGTGTACCTGGACGTTCCCGGCAAGCCGGCCTTCGCCGCCGAGGACGCGGCCGCGATCGGCACCATCATCGACGGCGCGCGGACCTGGGTGGAGACGATCGCCTCGGTCGGGTCGCCGGCCGAGCGGGCGCGCCTGGCGGCTTATATGGCGTCGAGTCGGGCCACGCTCGACGAGCGCGTCCGCGAGCGCTCGCGGCGCTGACCCGCCGCTAGATCGTCCGGACCTTCTCGAAGGGCTGGCCGAGCGCCTCGGGCCCGATCGTCGAGTAGCCACCGTCGACCAGCAGCTCCGCACCCGTGATGAACGAGGCACGATCCGACAGCAGGAACGCGACCGCGTGTGCGACCTCGTCGGGATCGGCCATCCGTCCGAGCGGCTGGAACTCGGCGGCCAGGGCGTCGGCCCGTTCCCGCGTCCCGTATCGCCGCTCGATGTTGCGGCTCCAGGTCCAGCCCGGCGACACGGCGTTGACGCGGATGCGGCCCGCGGCGAGGTGGTGCGCCGAGCTCTTGACCAGCATGAGCAGGGCCGCCTTGGACACGTTGTAGACGACGTGCGCCGGCTGCGACACGTGCCCGCTGACCGAGGCGATGTGGACGATCGACCCGCCGGGCGCCATCGCCGCCGCCGCCTTGGTCGTCAGCATCGCCGCGGATGCGACGTTCACGTCGAGCACGCGGTCCCAGAGGTCCCGGGCGCTGGCCAGCAGGTCATCGGTGAAGTCGGCCGTGACGCCGACCGCGCCGTCCAGCCGGCCGTGCGCGTCCAGGGCGATGGCGATCAACCGGTCGAGGTCCGCATCCTGCGACACGTCCACCTGGACGAACCGCGCCGCGGCTCCCAGGCGCTCTGCGACCGTCGCTCCGTGCTCGGCATCGAGGTCGCCCAGGACCACGTTGGCGCCCGCAGCGACGAGGTCGGTCGCGATCGCCTCGCCGATGAAGGACGACGCACCCGACATGACGACCACCTTGCCGTCGAAGGAACCCACGGTGTTCAGACGCCGACGCGCTGGTGCTTCTTGTTGGCCTCCCAGTCGGCGCGCGCGGCGCGGACCTCGGCCCGCTCGCTGACCTCCGGCACGCCGACCTCCCACCAGGCGCCGCCCTCGGTCCAGGTGTACTCGCTGACCGGGATGACGATCACGTAGCTTCGGTCGGCGGCCTTCGCGCGGGCGAACGCGGCCGGGAGGTCGTCGACGCTCTCGACGCGCTCGGCGATCGCCCCCATCGATTCCGCGTGCTTCACGAAGTCGACCTGGAAATAGCGCTCGTGATGGGTGGTCCGCAGGAGGTTGTTGAATTCCGCCCCGCCGGTATTGACCTGGAGGCGGTTGATGACGGCGTACCCGCCGTTGTCGCAGACCATGAAGATGACTTTCTGGCCGGTCATCACGGTCGAATAGATGTCCGAGTTCATCATCAGGTACGAGCCGTCACCGACCCACGCGATGACGTCGCCCGTCGGGCGGGCGAGCCGGGCGCCCCACGCCCCCGCGATCTCGTAGCCCATCGTCGAGTAGCCGTATTCCGAGTCGAAGGTCCCGATGCCCTTCGACCGCCAGCCCATGCTCAGCTCGCCGGGCAGGCCCCCCGCGGCGGACAGGACGTAGTCGTCGGGGTCGGCGGCCGTGTTGATCGCCTGGATGACCTCGGCGTAGGCGGGCGGGCCGTCGTGCCGCCGCCCGGACCACGAGTCGAGGTAGGCGTGCCATTCGGCGATCCGCTCGTCGGCCGTCGCCAGCCACTCCGGCGGTGCGGCGTAGTCCCCGATGGCGGCGTCTATGGCCTCGAGCGCCACCTTGGCATCGCCGATCACCGGCTGGGCGCCCTGCTTGTGGGCGTCCCACGAAGCGGTGTTCACCGCCACGAACCGGACGTCCGGGTTGGCGAACACCGACCACGATCCGGTCGTGAAATCCTGCAGACGAGTGCCCACGGCGATGACGACGTCGGCCTGCGCGGCGACCGCGTTGGCAGCCGTCGAGCCCGTGACCCCGATCGGGCCGGCGTAGTTCGGATGGTCGTGCGTCAGGGTCGACTTGCCGGCGACCGTCTCGACGACCGGGATCGCATGCCGCTCGGCGAACGTCCGCAGCGTGTCGACCGCGCCCGAATAGTGCACGCCGCCGCCGGCGATGATCAGCGGGCGCTGGGCCCGCTCCAACAAGGCCGCGGCGGCCTCGACATCGCGTGGGTCGGGACCCGGACGACGGATGTAGTGGACCTTCGGCTCGAAGAACCGCTCCGGGAAGTCGTACGCCTCCGCCTGGACGTCCTGGGGGAGCGCGATGAACGCCGGTCCACGGGTCGCCGGGTCGAGCATGACCGCGAGGGCCTGCGGCAGCGAGCGGACGATCTGGGCGGGCTTCGTGATCCGGTCCCAGTAGCGGCTGACCGGCTTGAAGGCGTCCGTCACGGTCAGGCTCGGGTCGCCGAAGTGCTCCACCTGCTGGAGGACGGGATCGACGATGCGGTGCTGGAACGTGTCGCCCGAGAAGAGCAGGACCGGAAGGCGGTTGGCATGGGCGACGGCCGCGGCCGTGACCATGTTCGTCGAGCCTGGACCGATCGACGACGTCGCGATCATGATCCGCCGGCCGCGCATCGCCTTGCCGTAGGCGACGGCGGCGAGCGCCATCGACTGCTCGTTCTGCCCGCGGTAGGTCGGCAGCTGGTCCTGGACCGGCTCGAGCGCCTCGCCGAGGGACGTGACATTGCCGTGGCCGAAGATGGCGAAGACGCCCGCGAAGATCGGCAGCTCCTCGCCATCGATCCTCGTCCGCTGCGCGAGCAGCCACCGGACGATCGCCTGGGCGGTGGTGAGTCGGACGGTCTTCATGGTTTCGTCATCCTCGAACGTGTTCCAGGTGCCTGGTCATGCCGTCCCGCAGGAAGGGCTCCAGGGAGGTCGTGAAGTAGCGCGCCCCGCGGTCCAGCCACTCGCGGGTCATGTCCTCGCTCCCGGCGTAGATGCCGAGGACCTTGTCCGACCCGACGACCGCGTCCGCGACCCGCGCCATCGCAGCAAGGACATCGGGATGGCGCAGGTCGCCCGGGTGGCCCAGCGACTGGGAGAGGTCGGTCGGGCCCAGGAACAGCACATCCACGCCATCGATGGCCAGGTAGTCGTCGATGGCGTCGACTGCGTCCTGCGTCTCGACCTGGATCACGACCAGGGTCTCGCGGTTGGACCGCACGACGAATTCGCTCAGCGGCTCGCGCAGACCCCATTCCGATGCCCGGCTGCCGGCCAGGCCGCGGATGCCGCGCGGGGAGTACTTGACGGACTGCACGGCTCGCTCGGCCTCCGCGGCGCTGTTGACCCACGGGATATGGGCGCCGTGGGCCCCGGCGTCGAGGTAGCGCAGGATCGTCGGCGGGTCGTTCGTCGTGACCCGCACCATCGGCGTCACGCCGCGAGGCTCGATGGCCCGGCACAGGTCCTCGACCTGGTTCGGCTGGAGGGTGCCGTGCTCGCCGTCGAGGACGAGGAAGTCCCAGCCGAGGAGCGCGACGTATTCGATCAGGGACGGCTCGGCGGTCCGGATGAAGCAGCCGAAGACAGCGCCTCCCTCCGCCAGCTTCGCCTTTGTCGTGTTCTTCAGCATGTCGGGCGGTCCCTCAGTCGATGCGCAGGCTGACGACGTCCTCCCAGCCCCCGGAAGCCCACGAGCGGATCATCGCCGCCGCGACCGACGCGTTCGCCAGTGCCTGGGTGAAACCCGGATCGTGTGGCTGGCCGGCGACCACGGACCGCAGGAAGGCCAGCGCCTCGATCAGCTTGAGGTCCTCGTAGCCGATCGAGTTGCCGCCGCCCGGGACGATGTTCCCCTGGTTCGGGAAGGCGTCGCCGCCGAGGACCTGGATGAAGCCGTCGTTCGGCTGTTCCTCTGGAAGGTACAGGCGCAGCTGGTTGAGCGTCTCGTGATCCCAGCCGGCGGCGCCCTTGGACCCGTTGAGCTCGAACGCCATCGAGCTCTGCGGCCCGACGATCGAGCGATCGCACTCGAGCGTCCCGCGCGCCCCGCTCGCGAACTCGACCAGCGCGCCGACGTAGTCCTCGTTGGTCACGGCGCCCGTCGGGTCGTCGGGCTTGCCGCGGTCGTAGTGCGTGCCGGCTCCCGGGACGGGGAGGGGCCGCTGCTTGATGAAGGTCTCCTTGACCGCGACGACCCGGGTGATCGGCCCGCACAGGAACTGCGCCATATCGATGGCGTGCGACATGAGGTCACTCAACACGCCGTAGCCGGCCTCCTCCTGGAGGAACCGCCAGGAGAGCAGGCCCATCCGGTCGCGCCCGTACATCGAGAAGAAGCGCCCGCGGTAGTGGGTGAGCTCGCCGAGCCGGCCCTCGGCGATGAGTTGGCGCGTGTATTGCACGAGCGGCGCCCAGCGGTAGTTGTAGCCGCAGCCGGAGATGACGCCTGCTCGGCGGCCCGCCAGCTCGATGGCGGCCGTCGCCTCGGGATCGATGCCGACCGGCTTCTCGCACGCGATGTGCTTCCCGGCCGCGGCCGCGGCCTCGACGATCTCGCGGTGGAGGGCGTTCGGTGCGGTGACGTCGACGACGTCGACGTCGTCGCGGGCGATGAGCTCGCGCCAGTCGAGGTGCCCGTTCGCGAACCCGAAGTTGTCGCGGGCGAGATCGAGCCGTGCCGGGACGTTGTCCGCGACCGCGACGAGGCGCGGCTGGATGCCCGTTTCGGGGTAGTAGACCGGGATGTCGCGGTAGGCGCGCGAATGCGCCTGGCCCATCCATCCGAACCCGACCACGCCGATCCCGATCGTCTTCGTCACTTGCCCACTCCTGCATGCGGTACCGAGGCGATGCGCTCCCAGACCTCGGGATTGACCAGGTGCTCGGGCCGCCGGCCCTCGACGACGGCCATCGCCTGCTCGAAGGCCACCCGGAAGATGCGCGCCTTGCCATCGGCCGTGCCCGACGCGACGTGCGGGGTGACCACCACGTCGTCACGCCCCAACAGGGGGTGGCCGACCGGAAGCGGCTCAGGGTCCGTGACATCAAGGCCGACGCCGAACAGCCGCCCAGCCTCAAGGGCTTCGAGCAGGGCGTCGTGGTCGACCAGCCCGCCGCGGGCGGTGTTGATGAACACGGCCCCGGGCTTCATCGACGCGAACGCGGTCGCTCCGAACAGACCGCGCGTAGCGTCGGTCAGCGGGACGTGGATCGACACGACGTCCGCGACGGCGAGGAGGGCTTCCAGCGTGGCGGCGCGCTCGACCCCGGCCGGGATGGCCGATGCCGGGAGAAACGGGTCGTAGGTCGTGATGCGCATGCCGAGGCCCGCGGCGATCCGGACCACGTGCCGCGCGATCCGGCCGAAGCCCACGAGGCCGAGCACCTTGCCATCGAGCTCGATGCCCTGGTGGCGGACGTAGTAGCCGGCCGTAGCCCCCGTCCGGAGCGCGGCCTCGGCGTATCGGATGTTCTTGGCGACCAGCAGCATCAGAGTGACCGCGTGCTCGGCGGTCGAGACCGTCGGGCCGTCGGGTGTGTTGCAGACGGCGATACCGCGTTCGGTGGCGGCGATCACGTCCACGTTGTCGTAGCCGATGCCGTTCCGAGCGATGACCTTCAGGCCGGGGGCGCGGTCCATGAACGCCGCGTCGCAGGCCACCAACCCGACGACGGCAGCCACGGCGGCGTCGACACCCGCGCCTGAGTCTTCAGAGGTGGCCGGCCCCAGGATGGTGCAGGCGGCCGACACGGTCGAGAGCATCTCAGGCAACACCGGTCGCTCGAACCAGACGGGCGGCAGCGTCGTCGGGGTCACGTCGCCACCGGCGCCGGGCCGCCCTCGAAGCGCGGCTCCGGTAGCCCGCGGACGCCGGGCTCGACCGCGAACAGGCCGCCCGCCTCGGGCTGGGTGGGGTCGGCCCGATGCGACCCGCCGCCGCCGATCGTCGTGATGAACAGGGTCGAGAGATCGTTGCCGCCGAAGGCCGGCATCGTCGGCTTCTCGACCGGGACCGCGATCTGCCGGTCGATCGCCCCGCCCGGCGTGACCCGCAGGACCGCCCAACCGTAAACGCAGGCGATCCAGTAGCAGCCGTCCTCGTCGACGCAGGCGCCGTCCGGGCGACCGGGCAACGGCCCGAAGTCGAGGAAGACCCGCTCATTGCTCGCCTCACCGGCATCGACGTCGTAGTCGTACGCCCAGACGACGTCGCGGTGCGTGTCGGCGAAATACATGGTCCGCCCGTCCGGGGCGAAGGCGAGGCCGTTGGCGACGCCGATCCCGGATCGCACGGTGACCGCTGTGCCGTCGCGCTCGACGCGATGGAGGAGGCCGGTCGCACGACCCGCGGAGCTCGGATCGAACATCGAGCCGACCCAGAAGCGCCCGGCGGGGTCGCATCGCCCGTCGTTGAGGCGGTTGCCGCCGCCGTCGGGGGTCGGTGCGCCGCCGGCTTCGCCGCCGTCGTCCGGCTCGAGCATCACCCAATCGAGCCACGCCCCCGAGTCCCAGTCGAGGAAGCCGAGACGGCGCTCGACCGCGACCAGGAGCCGCCCCGCCGTCGCGGTGAGGGCCAGCGACGCGGGGCGCCCCGGTGCCGGCCGCTGCTCGTCGAGGCCCGTACTCGGGTCATAGCGGTGGACCGCCCGGCCGTCGATGTCGACCCAGTAGAGCCGTGCCTCGTCCGGACTCCAGACGGGGCACTCGCCCAGCCGCGCCGCCGCCGGCAGGACGCAGGTCGCAGGGGCGCCTTCCGGCGCCGACGGGCTCACGCCTTGCCGACCGCCAGCCCGCGCAGGTACGCGACGCTGTCGACCGCGTCGGCCTTGGGGCCCTCGCCGACCGGAGGCTCGCTCTTGAGGGACACGTCCTGTTCGAGCACGTACCAGCCCCGGTACCCGTCAGCCTCGAGCGCGGCGATCACCCCGCCGATGTCGACGCCGCCCTGTCCGAGGGGGACGAACAGGCCGTCGATGACCGCTTCCCGGAACGGGACCTCACCACTGCGGACGCGCTCGGCACGCGCCGGGTCGACGTCTTTCAGGTGCACGTGCAGGACGCGACCGCGCGCGGCACGCGCGATCTCGACCGGGTCCGTGCCGGCCAGGTAGACGTGGCCGGTGTCGAGGCACAACCCGACCGAGGACGACTCCAGCAGGCGCTCGATGTGCCGGCCCGTCTCGATCGCCATGCCCCAGTGGGGATGGAGGGCCGTCTCGAGGCCCGCGTCGGTGACGACCCGCTGGAGGCGCTGGAGGTTGGCGAGGAAGGTCGACCATTCGTCCGCGTCCATGTCGACCGAGGTGTCGTACCCGGGATGGTGCGACGACGGGCCGAGGACGAGGACCTTGGAGCCGGTGCTGGCCAGCTGTCGCGCTGCCCGGGTCACGTACTCGAGCTGGGCGTCGATCTGGTCCGGCCGATAGAGCAGCGCGGGCACGAACCCGCCGACGATGCTGAGGTCGAATTGCGCGAGGTAGTCGCGGAGTTCGCCGGGATCGGTCGGCAGGTAGCCGTCGGGACCCAGCTCGGTCGCGGACAGCCCACTCTCGACCATCTCGCGCAGGACACGGTCCCGTCCCATGAGGTAGCCCCAGCCGGGCGACCCATCGACGCCCCAGGTGATCGGCGCGCCCGCCACTCGTTCGAGGAGATCGCTCACGTGATCCGGGCCCTCCCGCTGCTGCCGTCGACGCTTGATGTTGACGGTCAGATTATCGTGCTGGTAGGGTGCTGTGCAATCGGTTGCACGGATTTGGCTGCACTGAGGAAGGGAGAGCCGGCATGCCCGGACCCGGCGTAGAGCTGATCGGCGAGGAAGAGATCGCCGAGGTCATGCAGGTCCTGACCAGCCGTTCCCTCAGCCGCTACGGCAGCGCCGACGACCCGTCGTTCGGGGCGAAGGTCCGTCATGTCGAGGAGGAGATCGCGGCGCTCGCCGGGGTCAAGTACGCCCTTGGCCTGAGCGGCGGCGGCTCGGGTGGCCTGTGGATCTCGCTCCTCGGCCTTGGCGTCGGGCCGGGCGACGAAGTGATCGTGCCCGGGTTCACGTTCGTCGCGTCGATCTCCGCGATCGTCTACGCGCGGGCGACGCCAGTCCTGGCCGAAGTCGATGACTCGTTCAACCTCGACCCGGCCGATGTAGAGGCCCGCATCACGCCGCGGACGCGGGCGATCATCGTCGTCCACATGCTGGGCGCACCGGCGCGCCTCGACGAGCTGAAGGACGTCGCGGACCGCCACGGCATCGCCCTCATCGAGGACTGCGCGCAGGCCTTCGGGGCGACGTACCAGGGCCAGGGCGTCGGCGGGATCGGCGCGACCGGCGTCTACAGCTTCAACGAGTACAAGACGATCACCTGCGGCGACGGCGGGATGATCGTCACGGACGACGAGGACCTCTACAACCGCCTCTTCGCGATCCACGACCAGGGCCACGCCCCGAACCGGCTCGGGTCGAAGTACGCCGAGCGCCCGTTCCTGGGCATGAACTTCCGGATGACCGAGCTGTCGGGTGCCGTCCTCCTGGCCCAGGTGCGGAAGCTGGACCTGATCCGCGACCACCTGCGGGCGAACAAGAAGATCGTGAAGTCGATGATCGGGGACCTGCCCGGGCTCGGGTTCCGCGCGATGGTCGACCCCGAAGGAGACCTCGCCACCCACCTCGTGGTCACGTTCCCCTCGGCCGAGGTGGCGCAGGACGTGGCGAAGGAGCTCGGCTCGATCACGCTCTCGGCCTCTGGCTGGCACGTCTACTCGAACATGGAACACCTGCTCGAGCGACGGACCGTCAGCGGCAAGGGCTGTCCGTTCGACTGCTCGTGCTTCGGCGGGGGAGACGCCGAATACCACCACGGCATGCTGCCGGTGACCGATGCGCTGCTGGCCCGCTCGATGAGCATCGGCATCGGCGTGTCCGATGCGAACCTGGCGCCATTCGGGCTCCGTATGCGCGACGACGAAGTGGCCGCGCGGCAGTGCGCCGAGCGCTTCTGCGACGTCGCCAGCAAGTACCTCAGCTAGCGCGATCGATGGCGTCGCACTCGGAGATCGGCGTCGGCATCGTCGGCTACGGCCTTGCCGGGCGACTGTTCCACGCTCCCTACATCGCGGCCGTCGATGGCCTCCGGATCGCCGCCATCGCCACGTCCGACCCGGGTCGCCACGCCCAGGCGGTCGCCGAGCACCCGGGGGCGAGGGTGGTCGATACGGCCGACGACCTTCTCGAGCTCGGGGATGTCGAGATGGTCGTGGTCGCCGCCCCGAACCGATCGCATGTCCCGG
>JAXDKY010000213.1:0-3235 GCA_034666885.1 Chloroflexota bacterium | reverse complement strand
AGCTCGCCCATGCCGCCCCCGCGCGTCCGTAGCGCGACGCCGCGCGTGCCGGTCGGCGGGTAGCGCAAGAAGGAGACCGCCTCGCGAACCGCCTCGATCGATTGCAGCTGGGGCAGCATGATCCCGGCCGCCCCGAGGTCGAGCGCCCGGCCGACGCGCAGCCGCTCGGCCGATTGCGGCCGGACGATCGCGGCCATGGGGGTTGTCCCGACCGCGTACAGCAACGCGAGCAGGTCGGCTTCGGTCGCCGCGCCGTGCTCAAGGTCGAGGACCGTCCAATCCATGCCGGCCCGACCCAGGAGCTCGGCGGCGAGGGGCGACGCCAAGTCGCTGAACGAGCCGATGAGCGTCTCACCGGCGAGGACCCGCGATCGGAAGTCGGTCATGGCCAGATGATGCCGGACCCGCGGCGGCCTCGTGACCCCTCGGCGTGGCTGGGCGGCGGCCTCGCAACGGCGTCCTCACCAAGCCCGATCTGTCAGCGGCGAAGCGAGGTCGCCGCCGACTCGTTACTTGTCGAGCATCCGATCGGCTTTGCGGTCGATCTTCGACTTCTCGGTCTTGGTGATCGTGCCCTTCTTCACCTGCTGCGATGCACGGGCCTTGGCGTTTCGCGCGTGCGACTTGTCAGGCATCGGGTATTTCTTCTCGTCCGGCAGCCCGAACTTGGACTCGGGCAGCGAATCGCGCTTCTTCTCGGTCAACTCGGCCATGGGTGCGTGCCTCCTGTCGGGCTGGGTCGCGTCTCGACCGGCACCGTTCAGGCTCTCGCGGACGACGGAACCGGCGCGACGCCAGGTCCGGACACCGCGTTGCAGCCGCCTTCCATGCGCCCCGGCCCACCGCCGGCTCAGTCGGGAAACGCCTCGGGACCGCGCTCCGCCAGGCGAGCGGCCTCGTCCGAGCCCTCCTCGGGCGGGAGCCAGGAATACGGGTAACGGTCGTCGTCGAGGTCCATCGCCGCCTGCGTCACGTGGAGCGGGTGGAACGTGTCGACCATGACCGCCAGCTCCTCGGTCGCCTCCTTGCCGATCGAGGCCTCGACCGTCCCGGGATGGGGGCCGTGGGGGATGCCCGCAGGGTGGAGGGTGAACGAGGCGATCTCCACGCCGCGCCGGCTCATGAAGTTCCCCGCCACGTAGTAGATGACCTCGTCGGAGTTGATGTTCGAGTGGTTGTACGGCGCCGGGATCGCCAGCGGGTGGTAGTCGAACTTGCGCGGGACGAACGAGCACACGACGAAATTGCGCGCCTGGAAGGTCTGGTGGACGGGCGGCGGCTGGTGGACCCGACCCGTGATGGGCTGGAAGTCGGCGATGTTGAAGCGGAAGGGCCACAAGTAGCCGTCCCAGCCGACCACGTCGAACGGGTGGTGCCGGTAGTGGTAGGCGGTGATCCGGTCCGAGGACCGGACATGGACGACGAAATCGCCCTCCTCGTCCCTTGCCGGCACCTGGTCCGGCGCGTGGATGTCGCGCTGCGAATACGGGCTGTGCTCGAGCAGCTGGCCGTAGTCGTTGCGATAGCGCTTGGGCGGCTCGATCTCCGACGGCGCCTCGAGGTACAGGATCCGCTGCGGCGAATCGGGTGCCGGGTCGAGACGCCAGGTCGTGCCGATCGGGAGGACGAGGTAGTCGCCGGGGCCATAGGCGAGCGGCCCGAATACCGTGTCGCACACGCCCCTGCCCTCGTGCACGAACAGCATCTCGTCGGCGATCCCGTTGCGGTAGAACGTGCCTTCCGGCATCGCGGCTGCCGGGCGCACGACACCGAACACGACATCGCTGTTGAAGTACAGCGGGATGCGCCCGCTCACGATGTCGCCCTTCGGCTCGATGGCGCCGGTCTTGGTCAGTCGATGGCGGTGGAGGTCGTCGTCCGCGGCCTCAAGCCGAATCCGGCTGACCGCCTCGATCTTGTGGGTCCGCGTCGGCGGGGTGACGTGGTAGAGCAGGGAGCTGCGGCCGGTGAAGCCCTCGACCCCGAACAGTTCCTCGGCGTAGAGCGAGCCGTCGGGGGCGCGGTGCTGGGTGTGGCGCTGTCGGGGGATGCTGCCACGCGCGACGTAGTACATGAAGCGACTGGCCTCCTGCGTCGAGGAGGCCAGTCTAGAGCCCAGGGACTTAGGGACAGTCTACGAGGGCCCATTTCCGTTCGAAGGCCAGGATTTCGCCGCTGATCGGATTCGTCGACAAGTCGATCGTCTTTGCCTCAGCGAGCTTCCCCGAGCGAAGGAGAGCGACCTCCTGCGCGATGATGTCGGCGACCTGGCGGTGGTGCGCGAGATCGAGGGCGTGCTCGTCCGCGACATCGGTGGGTGCGGGGATGTCGGCAAGTTTCGCGGTGTACGCGGCGGTGTGCTCGCCGATCTGACGCAGCCGATCGATGACGACGGCTCGATCGGCGGGCGCCATCAAGGCGTTGTAGATCCCGCCGAGTTGATCGTTTAGCGGGCGGACGACCGCCGTCGCTTCTCTGCAGATCGCATCGTGGGCGTCCCGATAGCCCTGGATCGACAGTGGTGTCGCAACCGGACTAGGCGCGAGCAAGGGTCCTCCGACGCGAGAATCATCGGATTTGCCGAGCATGAAAATCGTGCCGGTCACAGCAAGCACGCCGATGACGGCGACCACCAGGATGCGGGCCGTTGTGCTCATCTTGGGGAACCTCCACGGGATCCGGAGATCCCGTTCTTGTGGTGTGATCTGGATTCGGAGGAGGGCCGCCTCCACGGCGCGGTCAGGCGCCTGGGTCGGGCCGGCCTCGATGAACGACCGGGCGGCGCGTTCGAGCGATCGGTCGTCGGTCATGCGAGGCGTCCTCCGTGGACGAAGGGCTCCGGCTCGGCCGTCAAGGCATCGCGAAGCCCGGCGATGGCGTAGTGGAGTCGAGAGCGGGCGGTTCCCGCTGGGATCTCGAGAAGTTGGGCGATCTCGACCAGCGGTAACCCGAGGTAGTGGTGCAGGACGAAGACCGCCCGTTGTTCGATCGTCAGGTGGCGGAACGCCCGTTCCAGTTCGTCCCGGTCGGCGATTGCGGCGGTCCCGTCGGGAGTCGATGGCCCGTCCATCGGCAGGATCCGGACGCTAGCGGTCCAGTGACGGGCCCGCTGCGATTCGTCGTAGCAGGCATGGACGAGGATCCGATGGATCCACGCCTCGAAGCGATCCGGGTCCCGAAGCTTCGGGATCCGGCGCCAGGCGAGAACGAGGGCGTTCTGCAGCGCGTCCTCGGC
>JAXDKY010000212.1:0-2620 GCA_034666885.1 Chloroflexota bacterium | reverse complement strand
GTCGTCGCCGCTCTTCGACCCCGCGGTCCAGCCTGTCGTGTCCTATGACCGGAAGGGAGCGAGCAAGGCGCTGACCAAGGTCGGCTGGGCCCACAAGGACGACGGCTGGCACCTGCCCAACGCGAAGGCGCCGCTGGCGCTCGAGGTGCTGAGCCCGACGCAGGACACCAATCCGAGCCTCTTCCGCGCGGCGCAGGCGGTCGTCCGCGACTGGAAGGCGCTCGGCTTCGCCGTGACGCACGTGGCGCTGCCGCCGGGCGAGTTCGTGACCGATCGGCTGGCGACGGGCACGTTCCAGGTCGCGGTCGCCGACGTCATCGTCGGGCTCGACCCCGACCTGTATCCGTTGCTGGCCTCCAGCCAGACCCTGACCGGCGGTTCGAACATCATGGGGGTCCAGGATCCGGCCCTCGACGCGCTGCTGGTGAAGGCCCGTGCGCCCGGCAAGGACGCCGACCGGACCGCCTCCTACAGCGCCCTCGAGAAGCAGCTGGCGGCGGGCCGGTACGTGCTGCCGTTGGCCTTCGCCGACGAGGTCGTGGTGGTCCGCGACACGCTCGAAGGGCCCATCCTGCGGCAGGTTTCGGACCCCTCGGATCGATTTTGGGATGTGCTAACATGGCGCCTCGCCGTCGACCGGTAGCGGTCAATAGCGGGTCCGTGCCGAGGTGGCGGAATGGCAGACGCGCTGGTTTCAGGTACCAGTGGCCGCAAGGTCGTGTGGGTTCGAGTCCCTCCCTCGGTACCATTCCCTCGGACCAACGAACGGTGACACCTGCCCAGGTGGCGGAATTGGTATACGCGTACGTTTGAGGGGCGTATGAGGAAACTCATCCGGGTTCAAGTCCCGGCCTGGGCACCAATCCCGTAGCTCCTGACGACCGCCGGCGAGGCGGTCGTTTCGCATATCCGGGCGGTATGCTGCGACGCGTCGGGCGGTTAGCTCAGTTGGTTAGAGCGCCTCGCTTACACCGAGGATGTCGGGGGTTCGAGTCCCTCACCGCCCACCAGCTTCCGGGGGTCGGAGCGCGCACTGCTAGACTGCGGCGGACGGGTCGCCGTACCGAGCGCACCCGACCGGAGGAGGGGCATGGACCCACTCGTACTGATCGTCATCGCGATCATCGTCGTCCTGGTCGTCCTGGCGATCGGCATCTACAACTCCCTGGTGCAGAAGCGCCTGCGCATCGACGAGGCGTTCGCCCAGATCGAGGTCCAGCTCAAGCGCCGCCACGACCTCATCCCGAACCTCGTGAATGCCGTCAAGGGCTACATGGGCTTCGAGCAGAAGGTCCTGACCGACGTCACCAACGCCCGCGCACAGGCCGTCGCTGCTGGCGCCCAGGGACCGGCCCAGCAGGCCGCCGCAGAGAACACCCTGACCAGCACGCTGCGCTCGCTGTTCGCGGTGGTCGAGAACTATCCCGAGCTCAAGGCCAACCAGAACGTTCTGGAACTGCAGGAACAGCTGACCACGACCGAGAACCAGATCTCATTCTCCCGCCAGCACTACAACGCGACGGTGCTCGACTACAACACCGCGATCGCGACCTTCCCCAACGCGCTGCTTGCCGGTCCATTCGGCTTCACGAAGCGCGAGTTCTTCGACGCCGAGCCCGAGGCATCGAACGTCCCGAACGTCGACCTCAGCCTGAGCTGACCCTCCGACCGCGGGAGGAACCGTGGCCGGTACATCCTTCTACGACCAGATCGCCGCCAATCGGAGGAATTCGTTCCTCATGGCGGCGTTCGTCGTCGCCCTGCTCGCGCTGCTCGGCTTCGCCATCGGGTACGCCGTGTCGGGCGAGCCGGCCGGTGGTGTCGTGGCGACCGCGCTCGCCCTGCTGGTCGGTGGCCTGGCGTCGATCGGCACGTACTTCGCCGGCGACTCGCTCGTGTTGTCGGTCAGCGGCGCGCGTGAGGTCGATGAGACCGCCGCCCCGCAGCTGTTGAACGTCGTTCGCGAGATGGCGATCGCCGCCAATGTCCCGATGCCGAAGGTGTACGTCATCGACGACACGGCCCCCAACGCCTTCGCGACCGGCAGGGATCCGCAGCACGCGTCCGTCGCCATCACGACCGGCCTGCTGGAGAAGCTCGACCGCGAGGAGCTCCAGGGCGTCATCGCGCACGAGCTCTCGCACGTCCGCAACCTCGACATCCGGTTCTCGCTGATCGTCGGCGTCATGGTCGGCGCGATCGCGATCCTGGCCGACTTCTTCCTCCGCTTCACGTTCTGGGGTGGGGGGCGTAGTCGCGATCGGGACAGCGGCGGCGGGAGCGGCGGGGCCCAGGCCATCGTCTTCATTCTCGCGATCGTCCTGGCGTTCCTGGCCCCGCTGATCAGCCGCTTCATCCAGCTGGCGGTCAACCGGCAACGCGAGTACCTCGCTGATGCGTCGGGCGTGGAGCTCACGCGGAACCCCTACGGCCTGGAGCGGGCACTGGCCAAGATCTCGGCCGACCCGGAGGTGCTCGAGGTCGCCAACCGCGGCACGCAGCACATGTACTTCACCAACCCGATCAAGAAGTTCGAGGAGCGGTCGTCGGGCCTGATGTCGACCCACCCGCCGATCCTCGACCGCATCAACCGGCTCCGCCAGCTCACCGGCGACCCACC
>JAXDKY010000211.1:0-3611 GCA_034666885.1 Chloroflexota bacterium | reverse complement strand
GCCGCGGTCCGGTCGATCCCGTCGGCGTCGACCACCCGGACGTCGCCCTCGCCGGCGGCCGCCGCGGGCCCGATGAACACCAGGGCCCTCGTCCCGCCCCACCACGGCTCGAAGAGGTGCAGCTCCGAATCGAAGGCTTCGGGCAGGGGCCGGGCGAGCATCGGCCGCAGATCGGGCAGGTCCGGGAGTCGATCCGCGGTCGCATCGAGCGGCAGGGCGAGCTGGTCGGCCATCGTGGGTTCGATGGTAGTCGTCGCGGCCAGCGTGGGCGCCGCGGAGGGCCCTCCGTCAGCGGGCGGGCCGTCCGGCAGGTGGCGGGCCGTCGCCAGCGGGTTGCCGCGCCACGACGCTCGCCGCCGCCGGGGTCGATACACTGGTCCGCGACCCCGAGTCGCGCTCAACGGCGCCCGACATCCCCCGCGGCACGCCCGGCTGGACGTGCACACGCGCTCGAACCGCCATCGATCGGAGGTCCCCGACCGTGCCGCGACCACCCCGCCCCGACGACCTGTACCGCCTGCGCGTCCCGACCGAACCGGCACTGTCGCCGGACGGCCGCTGGGCGGTGGTCACGCTCCAGACCGTGGCCCCCGGCTTCGATGCCTACCGTCACGCGCTGTGGCTCGTCCCGACCGATCCGGCCGACGGGGAACCGCGCCGGTTGACCCTCGGGGCGAAGCACGACCGTCATGCCCGCTTCTCCCCGGACGGCCGGTCGCTGGCGTTCCTGTCGGACCGACGCGCGCTGATCGAGGAAGAGCCTCGCCGCCAGCGCCCCGCGAAGGAGCGCGAGGACCTGACCCAGGTCCACCTGCTCCCGCTCGATGGACCCGGCGAGGCCCGGCGCCTCACCGACCTGCCGCGTGGCGTCGAGGCATTCGAATGGTCCCCGGACGGCGCCCGACTCGTCGTCGTGTCGGCTTCGGTGGGGACCACGCACGAAGACGACATGAAGCGGCGCGGCAAGGTCGAACGGCCGACGCCGGGCGAGCCGCCGCAGTCCGACTACCGGTTCATCGACCGCCTCGAGTACATGCTCAACGGCGCGGGCTTCACCTACGACCACGTCACGCACCTTTGGCTGGTCGACATCGAGACCGGGGCGGCGAGCCGCCTGACCGACGGGCCCGTCTCGGATGCGGAGCCCGCCTGGTCGCCCGATGGGTCCCGGATCGCGTTCTCTTCGAACCGGCGGCGCGACCACGACCTCGCCTTCCGCCAGGCGATCCACGTGGTCGATGTCCGTTCCCGACGGGTGACCGCGATCACGGGTGGACCCAGATCCGTGTTCGGGGTGCCCGTCTGGATGCCGGACGGGCAGACGATCGCAGTCCTCGGCCACAAGCTCGAAGGCCGCGGCGGCAGCCGCAACGACATCTGGCTGTTCCCGGCTGACGGCTCGCAGGCGCGGGCGACGGGCGGCCGCAACCTGTCGGCCCGGCACGACCTCATGCCGGGCTCGGCGATGAGCAGTGACGTCACGGTCGGCGAGCCGCCGCGGTTGTGGCCCGCCCCGGACGGTCGGTCGATCACGTTCTCCGCGCCGATCGACGGGTCGTATGAGCTGTGGCGGATCGATACGGGCAACGGCGGGGTCGAGCGGCTGACGAACGATCGCCACTACATCTCCAGCTGGGACGCCGTCGCCGGGACGGGTGGCCGCCAGACAGCTCGCGGCCGTGCGGGCCGGGCCCTTCCCGGCACCATCGCCTACCTCCGATCGACGTCGACCGAAACGCCCGACCTGTGGCTGCTCGACGGGGCAGGAAAGCCACGCAGGCTGACGAGCTTCAACGCGGACGTGCTCGATGAGCTGGCGCTGCGCGAACCGCAGGAGCGTCACTCGACGGTCGACGGTCGCGACATCCAGGGCTGGCTCATCCCGGCCGGCAAGGGCCGGCAGCCGCTCGTCGCCCAGATCCACGGCGGACCACACACGCTCTACGGCTGGTCGCTGAGCTGGGAGTTCCAGATCCTCGCCGCGAACGGGATGGGCGTCTTTTACTGCAATCCGCGCGGCTCCGAGGGCTACGGCCAGGACTTCAACGACGCGAACCATCGCGACTGGGGGCCCGGGCCGACCCGAGACGTGCTGGCCGGCGTAGAAGCCCTCGTCGCCGACGGCCTGGCGGACGCGGACCGGCTCGGCGTCACGGGTGGCTCGTACGGCGGCTATCTCACCAACTGGATCGTGGCCCACGACCACCGGTTCGCGGCGGCGATGACGTGTCGCTCGGTGAGCGACATGACGATGCTCCATTTGACCGGGGACATCAGCGGCGGCGACTGGGCGAAGCTCGAATTCGGGGTCACGCCCTGGGGCGATCCGGCGTTCTACCGCGAGATGTCGCCGATCACCTACGCCGAGCGGATCACGACCCCGTTACTCATCCAGCACTCGGAACGCGACATCCGCACGACCGTGGGTCAGGCCGAGGCGCTGTTCACGGTGCTGCGCTCCCATCGCCGGCCGGTGCGCCTCCTGCGCGTGCCCGAGGAGACGCACGAGCTGACGCGCTCGGGGACGCCGTTCCGACGCATCGAGAACCTCGACGTCGCGCTGGACTGGTTCCGCCACTTCCTCGTCGAAGCCAAGCGCGGGATGCCGCCCCTCCCCAAGGTCCGCGGCGGCCGCTGAGCAGCCGCAGGGGTGCTCGGGCGTATCCTGTCCGTCCCATGACCGCAACGAAGCGCCCCGAGACCCTCGCGCGGCAACGCGCGAACGAGCTGATCCGTGCGTGGGACGGCCGGTCGCGCTCGATCGGCGATCCGCTCGGCAGCCTGCTCGGGAGGGTCAGCACCGTCGACCAGGTCGGGGTCGAAGAACGGGTCGATGCCCTGAAGCGCCGGTCGATCAAGAAGGAATCGAAGGTGTGGGCGCTCGACCTGGC
Organism: Chloroflexota bacterium; assembly: GCA_034666885.1. Lineage (GTDB taxonomy): Bacteria > Chloroflexota > Limnocylindria > Limnocylindrales > CSP1-4 > SPCO01. Next base: position 720 of record JAXDKY010000211.1, on the reverse strand, counting down.
GATCCGGATGATGGATCTGACCACGCTCGAGGGGAAGGACACCGCCGGCAAAGTGCGCGCGATGTGCGTCAAGGCGATGCACCCCCAGCCGGGTGACCCGACGATCCCGTCCGTCGCCGCGGTGTGCATCTACCCGTCGTTGATCGCCGAGGCCAAAGACGCCCTCAAGGGGAGCACCGTCAAGGTCGCCAGTGTCGCGACCGCGTTCCCGTCGGGCCAGACGTTCCGTGACATCAAGCTCGCCGAGACGCGTGCGGCGGTCGAGGCGGGCGCCGACGAGATCGATATGGTCATCGATCGCGGTGCCTTCCTGGCCGGCGACTACGCGACGGTCTTCGAGGAGATCGTCGAGGTCAAGGAAGCGGCCGGCGCCGCGCACCTCAAGGTCATCCTCGAGACCGGTGAGCTCGAGACGTACGACAACGTGCGACGCGCCTCCATCCTGGCGATGGCCGCCGGCGCCGACTTCATCAAGACTTCGACCGGCAAGGTCGTGCCGGCGGCCACGATGCCGGTCACGCTCGTCATGCTCGAGGCGATCCGCGACTTCGAGCGCGCGACCGGGCGCCAGGTCGGCATGAAGCCCGCGGGCGGCATCAAGACCGCAAAGGAAGCGATCCAGTACCTGGTGATCCTGTACGAGACCCTCGGCCCGCGCTGGATGTCACCGGACTGGTTCCGCTTCGGGGCGTCGTCGCTGCTCAACGACGTGCTGATGCA
>JAXDKY010000210.1:0-2641 GCA_034666885.1 Chloroflexota bacterium | reverse complement strand
GCGGGCACGTGATCGCGCAGCCACGTGACGCTGCGCTCCACCATCGCGAGCTCATCGACATCCGCGGGGCCGAGCGATGCCAGCTCGACGCACACCGGGCCCTCGAACCCGGCGTCCGCGAGGATGGCGAGCAGACCGTCGAGATCGGCGACACCTTCGCCGAGCGCCGTGGAGACCGGCCCGCCGCTGACGGTCGGGTCGCCGGGTTCGTGATCCTTGAGCTGGACCAGCAGCGTGTGCGGCGCGAGGTCGCGAGTCCCTTGGGCCATGTCGTCGCCGACCCGGGTGAGATTGACGTTGTCCAGGCACACGCCGAGTTCGCCCGTCCCCCGCACCGCGTCGATCAGGGCCAGGATGTCCCGGACGCGAAGGTCGCCGTGGTTCTCGAGGGCCAGTCGGACCCCGTGGTCCGCGGCATAGGCCAATGCCCGACGGACCGGGCCGATGAGACGTTCGACCAGGACCTCTGCGGGTTCGTCGCCGCGCGAGGCCGGGCTGCCAGCGGTGATTCGCAGGACGTCCTGGCCGAGTCGAGCGGCGGCGTCGATCCAGCGAACCAACTCCTGTTCCGCGCCGTAGTACCGCCCGCCGTCAAGGCCGTGGTACTGACCGGAAGGCCACGGATGGCCCCACGAGAACCCGACCCGGATGGCCGGGCCGGCAGGGGAGAGCATCGACTCGTCGATCCGCTCGGGATCGGGGAGGTAACAGGTCTCGAGGAAGACGATGTCGGCGCCGACGGATCGAGCGTGCCGGAGCACCGGGCCAGGCTCGAGCGGCCACGGCGCCGCCGTCGGCCGCGCCTCGCCGGGCCGAGTCTCGCCGTACCGCCGGTGATAGGAGTAGCTGTCGATGCCGACCTGCAACGCCGTCCCTCGCTTCGACCCGTGATGACCTATGCTAGCGCCTCGCTGGAAACGTCACCAGCCGTCTCGCACGGCTCGCCAATACGAGGAGCGCAGCGATGATCCAGGTCGAAGGACTGTCCGGCCGTGTGGCCGTCGTGACGGGTGCCGGGCGAGGCATCGGCCAGCGCATCGCCGAGGTCCTCCAGGGCAACGGTGCCAAGGTCGCGGCCCTCGATCTCGAGGCTCCGGCGCACCCTGGGATCCTCGGGATCGCCTGCGATGTCAGCGACGAAGCGGCGGTCGGAGCGGCGTTCGATCGTGTCGAAGCGGAGCTCGGTCCGGTGTCGGTCCTCGTCCTCAACGCCGGCATCTTCCCGATCGTCCCGTTCGAGGAGACGACGCGCGAGCTGTGGGACCGGACGATGGCGATCAACCTCACCGGCGCGTTCCTGGCCGCTCGGCGAGCGCTGCCGGCCATGCGCGAGGCGGGCTATGGCCGGGTGATCGGGATCGGGTCGAGTGCCGGCAAGGCCGGCGGCGCCCGAAGTGTCGCCGCATACGCCGCCAGCAAGGCCGGGGTGATGACCCTGATGAAGTCCATCGCGAATGAGTACGCCAAGCACGGGATCACCGCCAACGCGCTCGCGCCGGCGCTCATCGACACCCCGATGATCGCCAACACGCGCGACCTCGTAAGCCGGATCCCGGTCGGTCGGTTCGGGACGGTCGACGAAGTCGCATCGCTCGTCGCGTTCCTCGCTTCTGAGCATGCGGGGTACATCACGGGCGAAGTCACGGACATCAACGGCGGCTTCCTGATCGACTGAACGAGGACGCTGCGATGACGACGCCCGAAGTCCGGCTCGAGCGGCTCCGACCGGACGGGATCGCGGCCGCGCTCGACCGGGCGCCCATCGCCTGGATCCCGCTCGGTGCCCTCGAGTTCCACGCCGACCACCTGCCCAACGGCACGGACGGGCTGACCGGTCACGGGCTGCTCGTGGCGGCGGCCGAGCGGATCGGCGGTGTCGTCCTCCCGTGGTCGTACCTGACGATGGGCACCCTGGCGCTTCCGTGGTCGTTCCGGTTCGACCCAGGACTGGTCGAGGAAGCGTTGCGCCAGACCCTTCGCCAGTTGCCCGCGTACGGCGTCCGGCTCGCGGTGGTCCACACCGGACACGCCCCGCTCGACCTGAACCACCTCATCAAGCGGGTGTGCGCCGGAGTCGCGGCCGAGGGGACCGGCCTGCTGGCGATGGGCCTGTGCTATCTCGAGTTGAACGCGGTGCTGGGCACCGGCCTCGGGACGGACTGGCCGGTCGCCGTCGACCACGGTTCGACGATGGAGACCTCGTGGGTCGCGGCGCTCGCGCCGGACCTCGTCGAGATCGACCGCCTCCCCGCCGATCCAGCAGCCAGCCTGGCCGGGGTCTACGGGCCGAACCCGCGCTTCACCGTCGACCCTGGGCGCGGCGCCGCGCAGATCGACGCCGCCGCGACCCTGCTCGCGGAGCGAGCCCTGGCGGTGCTTCGAGGCGAGCCGTATGACCCGCTCGCCGACCTGCGGGCCTTCGTCGAACGCTACTGGCCGGAGCGGCTCGACCTGGACGGGCGGGCGGGCACGCCCGACGACGCGATGGGCGGTCCCGCGATCCTCGTGACGAACCCCGGCCCCGTCTCGCGCTACCTGTCCGGCCTTTCGCTCCGTCTTGACCGGGTGCCGGTCCCGAGCAACGCGATCACGCTCCTCAACGCGACGCCCGGCGAGACGGGCATAGGGGTCCGCGCCGCCG
>JAXDKY010000209.1:0-22922 GCA_034666885.1 Chloroflexota bacterium | reverse complement strand
GCCGGATGGCGCACTGGCGGTGTGGCGCACGAACGACCGAGGCGACACCTGGCAGCGCCACGGCGAAGGCCTCCCCCAGAAGGACACTTTCGTCGGCGTCCTCCGGGAAGCGCTTGCCGTCGATCGAAACGACCCGGCCGGTGTCTACTTCGGGACGAGCACGGGGCAGCTCTACGGCTCGATCGACGAGGGCGTCACGTGGTCGCTCGTCGCCGACCACCTCCCGCCGATCTGGGGCGTCGAGGCGGTCGTCCTCGACTGACGCGATGGCGACCATCGTCCTGCCGCGCTCGCTCATCGCCCTCTTCCCGGCGGCGCCGCGACGCTGCGAGGTCGAGGCGGCCACCGTGGCCCAGGCCATCGACCGATTGGACGAGCTCGCGCCGGGGATGCGCAACCGGATCCTGGACGCGGGCCCGATGATCCGCGAGCACATCAAGGTCTTCGTCGACGGGGTGCCCGCGACCCTGGCGACGCCGATCGGGCCCGACGCCACCCTGCACGTCATCCCGGCCGTGTCGGGGGGCTAGCAGGACCGCGGCGAGCGAACCGACCTCCTTCGTGCGACCCTTGCAGCCGCAACGGGGAGGGGAGCCTGACGCGGCCGAGCGGCGCTGTACGGAGCGCATCGCACACCTGGAGTAGAAACATGACACAGGCGCCCGATGGCACCTATTCGACCTACGTCGCGGCTCCCGACCGGTATGAGTCGATGCCGTACCGGCGTGTGGGGACGAGCGGCCTCCGCCTTCCGGCGATCTCGCTCGGGCTCTGGCAGAACTTCGGCGGCGACCGGACGCTCGAGACGCAGCGGGCCATCGTGCAGCGCGCGTTCGACCGCGGGGTGACCCACTTCGACCTGGCGAACAACTACGGGCCGCCGTACGGGGCCGCCGAGGCCAACTTCGGCCGCATCCTCGGGTCGGACCTGCGCGGCTACCGCGACGAGCTGATCATCTCGAGCAAGGCCGGCTGGGACATGTGGCCCGGGCCGTACGGCGACGGCGGATCGCGCAAGTACCTGCTCGCCAGCCTGGACCAGAGCCTGCGACGGCTCGGACTCGAGTACGTCGACATCTTCTACTCCCACCGGTTCGACCCCGATACGCCGCTCGAGGAGACGATGGGAGCGCTCGATGCGGCCGTCCGGCAGGGCAAGGCGCTGTACGTGGGCATCTCCTCGTATTCGGCGGAGCGGACGCGCGAGGCAGCGGCGATCATGCGGGGACTCGGCACGCCCCTGCTGATCCACCAGCCGTCCTACTCGATGATCAATCGCTGGATCGAGGGCGGATTGCTCGACGCCCTCGGGGACGAGGGGATGGGTGCGATCGTCTTCACGCCGCTGGCGCAGGGACTGCTGACGGATCGCTATCTGGACGGCGTTCCGCCCGACTCGAGAGCGGCTCGTGGAGGGTCCTTCGATCAGGCGCTGCTGACCGAGGCCAACCTCACGCACGCTCGAGCCCTGCGCGAGATCGCGCGGGGTCGCGGCCAGACGCTGGCCCAGATGGCGCTCGCCTGGACGCTGCGCGACCCGCGGGTGACGTCGGCGCTCGTCGGCGCGAGTTCCGTCGCCCAGCTCGACGACAACCTTGACGCGCTCAAGAATCTCGACTTCAGCGCGGATGAGCTCGCCGAGATCGACCGCTTCGCGGTCGAGGGCGGGGTCAACCTGTGGGCGGGATCCAGCAGCGCCTAGCTCCATGATGCTGCGGGAATAGGCCCTTGCATACACCCCAGGGGTATTGACAGAAGCCTTGACAACGGGGGCCCAAAAGGCGCACAATGTGGGCCTACCGGGCTTGTCAAGTCTTGACAGGCCCACAGGTGTGTTCGGGACCTTGCGGGAGGCTCGGCACGGGAGCACAGGGCGTCGACGGGTCATCGACGCAAAGGAGTGGATTTGTCGGTCGGCGTCACTGCCGAAGTCAAGAGCAAGCTGTCGGTCGTCGATGTCGTCGGCGAATCGGTCACGCTGAAGAAGGCTGGCACAACCTACAAGGGGCTTTGCCCATTCCACGGCGAGAAGACGCCGTCGTTCGTCGTTACCCCGGCTCGCGAGAGCTGGCACTGCTTCGGCTGTGGCCTCGGGGGCGACATCTTCAGCTTCGTCATGCAACGGGACGGCTCGACCTTCCCGGAAGCTCTCCGCACGCTGGCCGCACGCGCCGGCGTCGAGATCGATGAGCGGACGAAGCGCGAGGACGCCCGGCGCGCGCGATTGCGCCAGGTCCTCGAAACGAGCATCGCCTTCTACCACGCCGTCCTGACCGGCTCCAAGGCCGGGGAGGGGGCACTCGCGTACCTGCGGGGCCGTGGGTTCACGGACGCCACGATCGAGACCCACCAGCTCGGCTGGGCGCCCGGCGGCTGGGACCAGATGGCCCGCCAGCTCCAGGCGAAGCGCGACGTCCGACCCGAGGAGCTCATCGAGGTCGGTCTCGCCAGCCCCAGCCAGCGCGGTCGGGGCGTCATCGACAAGTTCCGGGCGCGCGTGATCTTCCCGATCCGCGACGCCAGTGGCCACGCCGTCGGGCTCGGTGGCCGGCTCCTCGAAGGGGAGGGGCCCAAGTACCTCAACTCCCCGGCGACGCCGCTGTTCGACAAGAGTCGAACGCTGTACCTCATCGACAAGGCGAAGGGCCCGATCCGCAAGGCGGACCAGGCCGTCATCGTCGAGGGCTACACGGACGCGCTGATGGCGCACCAGGCGGGCTTCGAGAACGTCGTCGCGAGCCTGGGCACCGCCCTGACCCCGAACCACATCGGCCTCCTGACCCGCTACGCCAACCGGATCGCGCTCGCCTACGACGTCGACGCGGCGGGCGAGAAGGCGGGCACGCTCGGGGTGACCGCGCTGGCCGGGCTCATCGGCCAGCTGCAGGGCGACGACTCGGGCGTGAAGCTCGAGGACGTCCGCGTCGTCCGGCTGCCCGATGGCAAGGATCCGGACGAGCTCATCCGTGAGGATGCGCCGGCCTGGGAGCAGGGGATCGTCAAGGCCAAGCCCCTGGTCGAATACCTCATCGGGCATCACGCCGCGCGCTTCGACCTCAAGACCTCGACGGGCCGGATCGGGTTCATCGATGCCGTCATGCCGGCCATCCGCGCCATCGCCGATCCGCTCCGACGCGACGAGGCGCTCCAGCAGGTGCGCCACGAGTCGGGCGTCGAGGAACGGGTCCTGCGCCAGGTCCTGGATCGCCGCATCGCGGCGTCGGCCGGCCAGACCGGACAGCGCGGTGGCGAGGCCGCGACGCGCATCACCGCCGACGCGGTGCTGGCATCGCCCGACGCGCTGCCGATCGGCGACATCCTGCGCGCGGTGACGCCGGTCGAGGCGGAGCTGCTACGGCTGCTCCTGCTGGTTCCGGAACAACAGCTGCGCGTGACCGAGGAGCTCGGTCCGGACCAGCTGCCGAGCACGCTGGCGCGCGAGCTGTACCGCGCCCTCGTCCTGCAGCGAGCTCCCGATGACCACGGCGTCCACCCGCCGTTCGAGCTGGCGGCCTTCGTGCAAGGCATCCCCGACGACGAGGTGCGTTCCCTGGCGCACGCCGTCATGGCCGTCCAGAAGCCCGCACCAGAGGCCCGCGAGGTGGGCCGGCTGCTGCTCGACCTGGAGCTCATGCAGCTTCGCGAGCGCAGCGAGTTCCTCGAGGCCGCGTTCGCCGAGGCGGAGCGTGGCGCGGATACCGAAGCCATCGAACGACTGCAGCTCGAGATCCGACTGGTCAATGAAACACGGCGATCGATCGACCGCCGACGAGAAGACACCCGATTACTTGCCCGGCCCAACGTGGCCGTGCACGCCTGAACCGAACCTAGGAGGAACCCATGCCCGCCGATCCGCTCGATAAACAACTCGTAGAAGCCGTCCTCTCGCGGCCGCGCCGCGGGAAGGCCGATCTCGAAGAGGCCAAGCTGGCCGGCCTGCGCCCGTCGCGCGGCAGCACCGGCGTCGCGACCGAAGACGACGACGATGACGATGACGACGAAGACCTCGAGCTGGGGCCGGACGCCACGGCCGCGGGTCCCGATGCCGAGGTGAACGTCGAGGTCGTCTCCGAGGACGGCTCGCTCGACGCCGCCGCCAAGCTCCCGATCGAGGGGCCGACCAAGCTCGACCCCAAGGAGGTCGAGGAGCCGACCGCCGAGGACCTCGAGGCGATCAGCGCCGACATGATCGGCATCGACGACCCGGTCCGGATGTACCTCAAGGAGATCGGCAAGGTCGCCCTGCTGACCGCCGAGGAAGAGGTCGTCCTGGCCAAGGCGATCGAGCTCGGCGAGCAGCTCGTCGACGAGCCGTGGAAGGGCCTCGTCTCGCTCCACGAGTGGACGCTCCACGACACCGAGCGCAAGACCCGCACCCAGAAGCCGCAGCACCGCCTGCCGTTCGGTGACGAGGCGCACGCCTTCGTGCGTACCGCGATCTCGGCCAAGGCGGCCCGCGACCTGCTGGCGCCATCGCCCGACTTCCACCTCATCAAGGCGGGTCGCGACGCCCAGTCCGACGGCACCAAGGATCTCCTGCGGGAGGCCAAGAAGCTGGTCCACACGTACAACGAGCAGCCGACGCCGGACGCGTTCATCACGCTCCTCGACTGGGCGTTCATGGCGGTCCATAACGGCGATCTCGACTCGCGCGACAACGTCGGCCTGCGGGCGATCTGGGACTGGACCCGCGACGACGTCGCGTTCCCGGCGCTCGAGCGCTACATCCTCGCCGGCAACGAGGCGGAGCTCCTCAAGCGGATGGGCTACGACCCCGAGGTCCCGTCGAACACGAAGCTGCGCGACCGCAAGGGCGTCATCGTCGGCATCGGCCGCGATGCACGCGAGCAGCTGACGTCGGCGAACCTGCGGCTGGTCGTGTCGATCGCGAAGAAGTACATCGGTCGCGGCATGTCGTTCCTGGACCTCATCCAGGAGGGCAACATCGGCCTGATCCGTGCGGTCGAGAAGTTCGACTACGAGAAGGGCTTCAAGTTCTCGACGTACGCCACGTGGTGGATCCGCCAGGCCATCACCCGAGCCATCGCCGACCAGGCGCGGACGATCCGCATCCCGGTCCACATGGTCGAGACGATCAACCGCCTCATCCGCGTCTCGCGTGGGCTCCTCCAGGAGCTCGGCCGCGAGCCGACGGTCGAGGAGATCGCCGAGGCGATGTCGAAGGGCCAGGAGGTCCAGGTCACGCCCGAGAAGGTGCGCGAGATCATCAAGGTCTCGCAGGAGCCGGTCTCGCTCGAGACGCCGATCGGTGAGGAAGAAGACTCCCACCTCGGCGACTTCATCGAGGACCGCGGCGCCCTGGCACCGGCCGAGGCCGCGTCGCACCAGCTGCTCAAGGAGCAGGTGGAGGCGGTGCTCGACTCGCTGACCGGTCGCGAGCGACGCGTGCTGCAACTCCGATTCGGCCTGGAGGACGGGCGTGCCCGGACCCTCGAGGAGGTCGGCAAGGAGTTCAACGTCACGCGCGAGCGCATCCGCCAGATCGAGGCCAAGGCGCTGCGCAAGCTGCGTCACCCGTCGCGCTCGCGGAAGCTCAAGGACTACCTGGAGTAGTCCATCGGCCATCCTTGGGCGGGACCATCGGCTACCCGCTCGCGGACCTCGGGTGAGTACCAGTCTGGCGTAGTCGGGTGACGATAGGGGCCTATCACCCCGTGCCCGGAGACAACTGCCACGTCTGCCCGCCCGGCGTCCGCCGTCGTCCGGTGGATGCTCCGCCTTCCGCACCTCGGACGGACCCAGGTCGTCCTCGGCGTGCTGGCGAGCCTGGTCGTGCTCGCGATGCTCATCGAAGCCGACCGCGAGGCGGCTCCCGAGACCCTGCTCGGGCTGGTCGTGGCGCTGCTGGCGGTCGCCGGCTGGCTCGCGTGGATCACCCGCGCCCATATCCGTCGGCGCGCGGGCCGGGCCCGCCAGGACGCGGTCGGGGCGGCGCTCGACCAGATCTCACCCACGACGCTGGTGCTCGATCACGCCGGGATCGTGCTCGACGTCAGTCCCGCGGCCGCCGCCATGCTGGGCTACCGGCCGGACGAACTGATCGGCATGGGCCTCGACGGCATCGCGGACCCTGACGATCGCCCCGACATCCTGGAGGTCGCCGGACCTGCCGAAGGCGCCTCGCGTAGCCGGGCCTGGCGGATCCGCCATCGCGACGGCCGGTGGGTGTCGGTCGAAGTGGTCCCGGCGCCTCGCGTGCGGGGGATGGCCGGCCACACGGCGCTCGATGTCCGCGACGTCTCGAAGTGGATGGAGCTCGAGGAACAGCTCACTCGCCAGGCGTTCCACGACCCGCTGACCGGCCTCCCGAACCGTGCCCTCTACATCGACCGTCTCGAGCACGCGCTGGGGCGGCGTCGACGCGTCACGAAGGGGACGGCCGTCGTCTTCGTCGACCTCGACGACTTCAAGAACGTCAACGACTCGCTCGGCCACGCCGAGGGCGACCTGCTCATCGCGCAGGTGGGGGAGCGCCTGGCCGCGACCGTCCGTCCCGAGGACACGGCCGCGCGCCTCGGTGGCGACGAGTTCGCCCTGCTCCTCGTCGACGTGGATGAGAGCCAGGCCGCCGCGGTCGCGACGCGGGTCCTCGAGTCGCTCGACCGGCCCTTCAGCCTGACCGAGCGTTCGCTGCGGATGGGCGGCAGCGTCGGGGTCGCGCACAGCTGGTCCGGCCTGCGGACCGCCACCGACATGCTGCGCGCCGCGGACCTCGCCATGTACGAGGCGAAGGGCGGCGGCAAGGGCCATTACCGCGTCTTCGAGCCCTCGATGCACCAGGCTGCCAACGACCGCCTGCAGATGAGCGCAGACCTGCGCAGCGCGCTCGACCGGTCCGAGTTCGTCCTCTACTACCAGCCATGCGTCACGTTGCCCGGTCGATCGCTGGCGTCGATGGAGGCGCTCGTGCGCTGGAACCACCCGGAACGCGGGTTGGTGCCGCCGGGGGAATTCATCGCGCTGGCCGAATCCACCGGGCTGATCATCCCGCTCGGCGAGTTCGTGCTACGCGAGGCGTGCCGTCAGGCTCGCGCCTGGCAGCTGGCGCGCCCGGACCTGCCGCCGCTGCCCGTCAACGTCAACCTGTCGGGCGTCCAGCTTGAGCACCCCGGGATCGTGGCAACGGTCAGCCTGGCCCTCGAGGACAGCGAGCTGCCGCCCGAGCTGCTGACGCTCGAGATCACCGAGAGTGTCATGGCCCGTGAGACCGAATCGACCCTGCGCCGGCTGCGCCAGCTCAAGGGCCTCGGCATCGGGCTCGCGATCGACGACTTCGGGACCGGCTACTCGGGGCTCAGCTACCTGCGTCGGTTCCCGGTGGACCTCGTGAAGATCGACAAGAGCTTCATCGACGGCATCGCCGACGACCCGAGCCAGCTCGCATTCGCGCGCGCCATCGTCCAGCTCGCCCACACGCTCAAGACCCGAACCGTCGCCGAAGGCGTCGAGGAGGAAGGCCAGGTCAAGCGCCTGAGCAGCATCGGCTGCGACCAGGCGCAGGGCTTCCTGTTCGCGCGACCGATGGACGCGTTCGAGGCGACGGAATACGTCGTGGGTCACACGACCATCAGCCTGTGGGTCGGGTTGACCGGGGACGAGCTCGAGGTGCTGCAGGGCGTCGTGGAGGACTTCGAGGTCGCGAACCCGGAGATCCGGGTGAACCTGGTCGGCGACGTGGGCGATGAGCAGATCCTGGCGGCCATGCGAGAAGGCCGCGGACCGAACGTGGTCAGCACCTCCGAGTCCGTGAACGTCGCCGCCTACTGGTCGGACGGTGGCCTGCTCGACCTCGCGCCCTGGATGGTCCGCGATCACGTCGACCCGGGCCAATTCCTGGCGCCAACGAATTCGTACACCTCGTCGCGCGGCAAGCGCTGGTCCCTGCCCATGCTCGCCGATGCGTACGGGCTCTTCTACGACCGGGCGCGCTTCGCCGCCGCCGGGATCAGCGAGCCGCCGCGAACCGTCGACGAGCTGACGGAGTATGCCAAGCGGCTCACCCAGCGGAACCCTGACGGGTCGCTCCAGGTGGTGGGCTTCCTGCCGCTGCTCGGCTTCTACGAGAACTTCGTCGCCAACTTCGGGCACATGTTCGGGGCGGGCTGGACCGATGCTGACGGGCGTTCAACGCTGGGCACGCATCCCGCCTGGTCGGCGATGCTGCGCTGGCAGAAGGACCTCGTCGACTGGTACGGCTACGAGAACCTTGTCCGTTTCCAGGCCGAGGTGGGCGTGGAGTTCTCCCCGGAGAACGCGTTCCAGACCGGACGGCTGGCCATGATGATCGATGGCGGCTGGCGGGTGGCGATGCTCGCGTCGCAGGCGCCCGAGATCGACTACGGAACGGCGCCGGTGCCGGTGGACGGCGCCCAGCCCGAACTGTACGGATCGGGCTACGTGAACGGGTCGATCATCGGCATCCCGGTCGAATCCGGCCACAAGCCCGAGAGCTGGAAGCTCGTGAAGTACCTCGCCACCGATGTAGGGGCGCTGGCGAAGCTCTCGAACGGGTTGCGCAACGTGCCGTCGACCGCGGCCTCGCTCGCCTCAGCTGAGCTCACGCCGGACAGGCATTTCGCGGTGTTCCTGGACATCGCCGGCCATCCCCGTTCCAGCACCACGCCGAGCACGGCGTTGGGCATGCAGTACCAGACGATCTTCGCGACGTTCCTTGACGAGTGGCAGTCGGGGGCGGCCTCCGACCTCCTTGCGGGGTTGCGCGCGGTGGATCGGCAGATCGACGCGCTGCTTGAGCAGCGAACTCGAGAACCTCGCTCGGCCGAGGCGGCGGCGCGCTGGCCCAAGGTCTCGGCCGCGAGCTGATCCCGGGCGCGGCGGTCAGCCAGGGGCATCGCGCAGGGCCCAGCGCTCGGGCGTCAGGCCGATGGGACCGATACCGGCAAGCGGGGTGGGGTCGCGTTGGCCGTCGGAAGTGGAAGCGTCGGACGGGCCCACCGGTACCAGGCGGCCGGTCATCCAGTCTCGATACCAGGGCACCCAGGTGCGCGCGCCGCCATCGTGGTACTCCGCGAACGACCGACCGAATGGCGGCTCGTCGATCGGGCGCGTCGAGGTGAAGGCGCCGGCCTCGTGCAGCGGCGGTAGCTCCGCCTCGGTCACGCCCAGCCCGCGATAGACCGCCTCGACCTGATGGAGCCACTCGTGGACGTAGCCCTGCTCGGGGTCCGCGACGGTGGGCAGGCCCTGCCAGTGGTCGGTCGAGATCGACGAGTACCCTGCGCCGAAGGTCGCGTCGGACGGCCCGAGCGAGCAGCCCCAGCCGCATTGGGGCACCGCGGGATCGCCGGGCCACAACGCATAGATCGAGTCGTAGGTCGCGCCGGTCTCGGCGATCGACTCGAGCTCGGGCCTGACCTCGCGCGGTCCGACCCACCAGCGACCACCGCCGCTCGACGACAGCGAGCGGATCGACCGGCGGACCTCGACGATGTCGAGCGGGTCGAGCGTCGCCAGGCCATCGCTCCAGGCATCGACCGTCGACGGCAGCCGCTCCACGAGGCCCATGACCGCGGCTCGTTCGTCGCGAGTCATGACGCGTCGCGCTCGGCCACGTGTCAGCCCGGAACCGTACCGAGCGTCCAGCACCGGGTAGAAGAGCGCGATCGTTCGCCAGCGCTGGGTCATCGGCCGGAGCGTACCCGCAGCGCAGCCCGGCTGCTAGCATCCGCGCCGTGAGCCCTGCCACGCGTCCCGTTAAGAAGGGGGCGAAGCCCGTGCGTTCGAGAGGGAGTGCTGCCGCCGATCCCGGCCGGCTGGTCGACACGGCCTGGCTTGCCGACCATCTCCACGATCGTGACCTGCGCCTAGTGCATGTCTCTCCCAACCGGCGCGTCTACAACCGGCGCCACATCCCGGGTGCCGTCTACAGCGATCTTCATCGGGAGGTCGCCCTCCGCGGGACCGCTCCCGAGACCGGCGACGCCGAGCGCGAATGGCTCATCCCGACCCAGGAACAGGTGGCGTCCGTGCTGCGGCGGTGGGGCGTCGGGGCAGGGGACCGGGTGGTCTTCTACGACGACATCGGTCTCAATCGCCAGGCCATCCGTGGCTACTGGGTGCTGCGTCTCTACGGGTTCCCGACGGACCGGCTGCACATCCTCGACGGCGGCGTCGGGGCCTGGCGGCGGACCGGCCATGAGACAACGACCGAGGTCCCCGAGGCATCCGCCGCCGATGGGCGACGGGCGCCGGTCACGCTGGGTGAGCGCGACGACTCGATCATCGCGACATACGAGCAGGTCCTCGCCTGGAGCCGCGAATCGACGGCGGGCGCCGACGCCCCAACGCGCCTCCTCGACGTTCGAACGGCCGGAGAGTGGGTCGGCACCGACCTGCGGGCGAAGCGCGGCGGCCACATCCCGGGCGCCCGGAACCGCCTGTTTTCGGACCTCCTGACCGATGAGGGGACATTCCGCCCCGTCGACGAGATGCTCTCGATCATCCGGTCAAGCGGCGTCGATCCCGCCGATGTCCGGGCCACCTACTGCCAGGGCGGCGTCCGTGCCGCGCTCGTCTGGTTCGTCCTGCACGAGCTTGCCGGCCTCCGCCAGGTCCGCAGCTACGCCGGGTCCTGGGAGGAATGGGGCAACCGTCCGGACAGCCCGATCGAGGCGCCCTGAGGTATCCTTCCGACCGGCCGCGCGGCGCGGCCCCGTGGGCGCGATGCCCGCGCTTCGTTCCGGCGTAGCTCAGTGGTAGAGCGGGCGACTGTTAATCGCTTGGTCGTAGGTTCGAATCCTACCGCCGGAGCCATTTATCCCTCGACCCACCACCCGTGTGGAGCCGTGACCGTTTCCAGTCTTCGTCAGGCGGCCGCGGGCGGCGCGGATTGGTCGGACAGGCGAGCGGCGAGCGCGGCGATCGGTTCGGGTCGGCCGAAGTGATAGCCCTGGGCGAACGGGCAGCCTAGCGCCGCGAGGCGCGCGGCCGTGGCCGCGTTCTCTACGCCCTCGGCGACGACGGCGACACCCAGCGCCGCGCCAAGCCGAACGACGGCATCGACAACGGCGGCCTCGACGCCACCGCCAAGCATCGCGGCCACGAAGGTGACATCGATCTTGAGCCCGTCGATCGGCAAGGACCGGAGGTTGCCGAGCGAGGAGAAGCCCGTGCCGAAGTCATCGAACGCCACGCCGCAGCCGGCCGCACGGAGCAGCCGGAGGTATTCGAGGCCCTCCTCACCACAGTCGAGCACGAGGCTCTCAGTGATCTCGATGTCGAGCGCGTCTGGCGGCAGGCCGGCCTCGGCGAGCGCCTCGAGGACGACCTCGACGATCCGGCGGTCGCCAAGCTGTCGTGGCGACAGGTTCACGCTCAACCGGAGATTCGTCGCGGACCCGCCGCTTCGCCGAAGGTCGGCGATGTCGCGGCAGGCGCGTCGCAGGACCCACGCCCCGAGGGGGAGGATGAGGCCGCTTTCCTCGGCGCTCGGGATGAAGATCGACGGCGACACGATGCCACGCTCGGGATGCGACCAGCGCGCGAGGGCCTCGACCGCGACGATGCTGCCGTCCCGAAGGTCGACGATGGGCTGGTAGGCGAGCGTCAGCTGCTCGTGCTCGATGGCATGGCGCAGGTCGGATTCGAGCTCCACGCGCGCGGCGACCTCGGCCTGCATGGACGGCTCGAAGAGGGCATACGATCCCCTGCCGCTGGCCTTGGCGCGGTACATCGCGACGTCCGCGTCGCGGAGCAGGTCGTCGGCGGTCCGGTCGGTACCGGAGGCGAGAACGACCCCGATGCTGGTGCGGATCGTGATCTCGCGCCCGTCAAGCGGGAACGGCGCGTCGAACGCGGCCGAGATGCGATCGGCCAGCGCCAGGATGTCCTGCGGGACGCTGACATCTTCGACGAGGATGGCGAACTCGTCGCCGCCTAACCGGGCGATCGTGTCTGCCGGTCGCAGCACGGCGTGAAGGCGCTCGGCGATGGCGACGAGGAGTCCATCGCCCACCTGGTGGCCCAAGCTGTCGTTGACCGTCTTGAACCGGTCCAGGTCGAGGAACAACAACCCGACCAGTCGCCGATCCGTGGATCGACGTGACAGGGCATGTTCCATCCGGTCCTTGAACAGCGCGCGGTTGGCCAGACCCGTGAGGTCATCGTGGAAGGCCTGCATCACGAGACGCTCTTCGAGCTCACGACGAACCGTGATGTCGGTGAGGGTGCCGGACATCCCCGCGTACTGCCCGGCGGCGTCGTGGATCGGCCGCGCATGTGCCTCGACCCAGATGTCATTCCCATCGGTCCCGACCAGGCGGACCTCATGGCGGTATTCGTCGACCTCGCCTCGAACGACTGGTTGCGCCAGCATCGAGTGCAGCTCGAGGTCTTCGGCGTTGACGAAGTCCAGGACCGGTCGTCCCACGGAGTCGGCGACGGAGTGGCCCGTGATCTCCTCCCAGGCGTGGTTGAGGAGCGCCCAGCGACCTTCCGCGTCCAGCCGGAAGATGACTTCGCGAACGCCCTCGACGACGGTGCGATAGCGCGCCTCACTGTCGCGCAAGGCGTCACCCGCAGTCTGCGCATTCGTGACCGCGAGCTCGAGGCGGCGGCGATGGCGGTACAACACGAGACCGACCAGGGCGACGATCGCAGCGAAGGTCCCGACCCGCAATCCCGCCGCGAACGCCGGCGGCAGGTCCGGACTGGCCGGCGTGAACTCGACGATGATCGCGGTGACCAGGGACACGACCCACGTCGCAACGAGGACGATCTTCAGCCGCCGGCCATCGAGAAAGGAGAGGGCGAACGCGACCGCCATGATCGGGGCGGCGGCAAGGGCCGGCACCGGTGGCGGCAGCGGCGCCATGGCCAGGACTGCCGCCAACACGGAGATGACGAGGATGATCACGCCGCGTTGCGACCGCCCCTGGAGCACCTGCCGGCGCGCATAGATCAACGCCACAACGACGACGGCCTGAACGACCGCTGCTGCAGCCGATGCCAGGTCGCCGGTCGCCAGGACGATCGGGATGCCCGCCAGGGCAAACAGGAACACCGCCGCGGCGGTCGCGACAGCGAGGCGTGCGATCTCCCGGGTCTCGTCGGCCGACGACGGATCCGGTACCGACGGGACGGTGGGAACAGCCAAGCAGTTGGACTCCGAGTGCGCCAGCGGGCGCCGGGTGGCCTGAGGGCCAAGCCTCGGTGACGGGAGGCAACAGGGTCCTCCCCCCGGTGGTCAGGGTCCACATCGGGAATTCGCCGCGCGGAGCGTCCGTGCCCTGGCGGGCCGCTGCCGGGGGCGGTTCGAAACCGGGCAAGAAACGACCCGGCCGGCCCCCAAGGTGCCGGCCGGGTCGCGGTGTGTGCGAGAGCCCTATTCGGCGGGCCAGATGTCGTAGGCGGTGAAGTCGACCCAGACGAGGTCGCGCGTGTTGGGGATCGCCGACAGGAGGGCGTTACCGATCTGCTTCGGCGGGTCGGCCATGCCGCCCCACCAGTTCTTGTCCGCGGCGTAGCCATACTGGTAGCCGACCGGCGCCGGCGCGAACGTCTGCCCCCAGGTCGTGAATTCGCCGACCATCGCGTTGAGCGAACCGTGGCCCTGGCTGTCGTCGACGAATACGAGGCCGTCGCGGGCGGTCGGGGGCATCTTCTCGGTCAGCCAGTGCTTGACGAGGACCAGGTCCTCCGGCGCGTGACTGCGGGTCCGGGCGACCCAATCGATCGCTTCCGCATCCGTGACGGCCTTGCCGTAGCGGACGAGGTCCTTGCGGAACCACTCCACGTCGACGCCGAACCCGATGACGCTCGGGTGGTGGCCGTACTGCGCGTACAGAAGGTCGATGAGCATCGGTACGTCGCAGCGCGCCGGCTCGACCTGGAGCCAGACCTTGACGCCGGCCGCGTCGAACGCGTCGAACGTGGACTCGAAGAGGTCGATGTCGTCGAACGTGACGTTCGGGTACGTCCCGGTGGCGGGCGCCAGGAAGTGGGCCCAGCAACCATTGCGACCGCTGCCGCCGGCGACCTCGACCACGACCGCGACCTGCTCGGGGGCCGAGGTCGGGAAGCGGGCCGCCATGGAGTTCGTGGAGTTGACCCACCAGCTCGGGGACGGGAACGGCGTGATGCCGTAGTTCGAGGCTCGGATGCCGGCTCGGAGGCCGGCCGGGATCGGTGGTGGCGTCGGTGTAGGCCCGGGCGTCGGGGTCGGGGTCGCTTTGGCGGCCGTCACCGACGAGACGGTGCCCCCGCCTCCGGCCATCGTGAATACCAACGCCAGCGTGGCGACCAGACCGATGACTGCGCGGACGATGCGTGCCATGTACTTCCTCCCGGTGCGCGCGAACGCGCGGACCGAGTGCCGTCCACCTATCCTAAACCCGCCGGCCCCGTCAGATGCGGTGGCAGGCCTCGTTCCAGGTCTCGATGACGCGGGTCTGGCGCTCCCAGCCCAGGATCCCGACGGTCGCCGTCCCGAGCGCGAACGACTGACCCGCGATCGCCGGGAGCCCGATCCAGCGCGCGGCGAGGATGCGCAGGAAGTGCCCGTGGGCGAACAGAAGCACATCGCCCTCGACCTTCGGGTCGAGACAGCGGTCGATGACCCGGTCCGCCCGGGCGGCGACCTCGTCGAGCGTCTCGCCGCCCCGCCACGGACCGGTCCAGATGCTCCAGTCGGGGATCTCGGTGCGGATCTCCGGCGTCGTTCGCCCCTCGAACGCGCCGTAGTCCCATTCGCGAAGGTCCGGATCAACCACCGCCGTGTCGCCGAAGCCCGCGAGTCGGGCCGTCTCGGCTGCTCTCGAGCGAGGGCTGGTCAGCACGAGCGCGAACCGGTGGCCGGCGAGGCGCCCGGCGAGCGCCTCGGCCTGCTGCCGTCCGAGGTCGGTGAGCGGGATGTCGCTGCGACCGGTGTGCTGCCCGGACCGCGTCCATTCGGTCTCGCCGTGGCGCACAAGCCAGATCTGGCGCTCGGGAGCGCTGTCGGTCACAACGGGATCGGTCACAGCGCACTCTCGGGACGAACCGTCTCTTCCGGGGTCGCCGCGAAGAATTCGCGCGGCTTCCAGCCGAAGATCGAGGCCAATGGCAGCGTGGGCAGCGTCGAGATCCTCGTGTTGTACCGGTAGACCTGGTCGTTGTAGAGCTCCCGGCGGTCGGCGATCATCGACTCGAGCCGCT
This sequence comes from Chloroflexota bacterium, assembly GCA_034666885.1. Taxonomy (GTDB): domain Bacteria; phylum Chloroflexota; class Limnocylindria; order Limnocylindrales; family CSP1-4; genus SPCO01. The sequence goes on along the minus strand of JAXDKY010000209.1, from coordinate 7,748 downwards.
CGATCGCGTCCTGCAGGTCGAGGACGTTCTGTTGCGACTTCAGCGCCGGATACGCCTCGACGACGGCGAATAGCGAGCGGACAGCCGCGGACGTCTCCTCGGCGTGGGCGGCCTTGTCGGGGATCGGCTCGGTCGGTGAGTACGCGGCGCGCGCCCGGGTGACCTCGGTCAGGACGTCCTGCTCGAACGCCATCACGCCGCGGACCGCGGCGACCAGCGCCGGGAGTTGGTCGTAGCGCTGCTTGAGCACGACATCGATGTTCGACCACGCCTTGTCGCTGCGCTGCCGAAGCCCCATCACCGCGTTGTAACTGGCCACGGTGATGTAGCCGACGATGGCTACGAGGACGCCGACCGCGAAGAGCGCGGCGAGCGATACCGGGCTCACGACCCGATGCCGCCGCTGGCAAGCAACGCCAGCCCCATGGCCGAACCGATCGCCAGCACGGCCCCGAGCAGGCCGACGACGAATGTCGACTGGTTGCGATCCTCGGCGGCGGCGGGGATGCCGTGCGCGATGAGCAGCGGGACATCCGGTGCGCCGAGCACGACGAGCGTCTCGGGCGCGATCGCGAACCGGCGCTCGGCCCGGGCCGCGTCCTCCGCGCTGCCGAGCGGCAGGGTGTCGGCCGCGGGGTCGATCTCAGCCGCGCGCACCGGCCGTCCGATCCCGAACCCGGGGATCGCGGCATTTCCCCAGGCCTGCTCGGCGTCCTCGGCGAGGAGGCCCGCGGCGCGGGCCTCGGCGATGTCGGCGGCGACCTCCGGATCGTCCGCTGCCACGCCGGGGCCGGATGCCTGGTCCGCTTCGGTCGGGTCAGCAAGGTCGGAGAAGGGGAGCGCCCGGCCGACGACCGTGACCGCGTCGCCCGGCGCGAGGCGCGCTTCGCGATAGTGCACCCCGCGTGATGGCGGGCCACCTGCCATCGCCGACAGGACGGATCCGCCGCCGTCGTCGTCCGCCGCGCCCGAGGCCGCCGGGCGGACCGTGAGCAGGGCCGCGATCGCGGCCTCGCGGTCCACCTCTGCCGGGCCGAGGGCGCTACCGGTCCGCATCTGCAGCCCGGCCGGGGACTCGCCGAAGGTCCCCATGTGCTCGTCGAATCGGACGGGGGCGTCCCAGCGGGCGCCACGTGGGAAGACCCGGACATCGCCGGTCTCGTCGACGACCCGAAACCCGATCGCCCGCTCCTCGCTGAAGTCGTCGCCGCCGTCCGCATCGTCGCCACGGTCGATGGTCGAGCGGTAGTAGACGCAGGGCGCGCTCTGCAGCGGTGAGACGAGGAGCATCTCGGCAGCTTCGATCCGGCCGCTGACGCGGACCTCCCCAGCGGCGAGCGTCGCGATCCGCGAGGTGCCCGTGTCCGCGATTCGGGTCGCGGTTCGGTAGCCGTTCATGCCGCGGGCCAGCAGCCAGAGGCCCACCACGACCCCGGCGCTGAGCAAACCCGCGACCTGGACCTCCGACCCCTCCATGCACGCATCCTACGGGACCGGCAGGGGCCGTTCAGGTGCTCGGGCGCGCAGGACGGACGGACAGGACCAACAGCGTCACGCCGAGGACCAGGGAGGCGATCGGCCACAAGCGCCCGACGTCGAAGCCCGGAATCGCCTCGCGGGCGAGGAACAATCCGCCGAGGACGATCAGCACGAGGCCCGCGGCGATCGGTCCACGCCCGCTCACGAGCAGCCCTCCTCCGGATCGAGTCGGATCGAGCCGGCATTGGCCTGGATGCGCAGCTCGATGCGGGTCACGGCCGTGTCGTACCCGGGCGTTTCCCAGGCGTCGCCCGACTGGATCAGTCCCGACGAGCCGAAGTCGTAGGACGAGAGGACGCTGTCGTCGGTGTGGAGGCGAAGCGCGACGCCTTCAGGCGCGCACATCCGGACGCTGCCCGCGTTGGCTTCGATCGAACCGGTGGTGGAGACGCTTGGCAGGTACAGGCCAAGGGCGCCGGCATTCAACCCGATCTTGAGCTCGTCGACCGCGCTGCTCTGGCGGAGATCGATCGTGGCCTGACCGGCGTTGAGCTCCACGTCCGCCACGCCCAGCCGCGCGCCGCCGAGGTTCGCGACCGCACTACCGGCGTTGACCCGCAGCTGGAGATCCAGGCCATTCGCGCTCGGCAGCCGGACCACCCATCGGTCGCGCTCGCCCAGGAACGTGCCGAAGTCCTTGTCCGGGGGAGCGACCTGCAGGCTCTGCGCGTCCGCCTCGACCTGTGGGCCGCGACCGGCTTCGTCGACGCCATCGACCGTCCAGGCGTCTTCGCTGGTCATATCGATCTGGACCGTCCCACAGTCAAGCTCGATCTGGACCGAGGCATCGCCTTCGAACCGGCCGCTGCTGGGCTCGAACGGCGTGCCGCCTCCGCCCGGCCCGCAGACCCCGGACGGCAGGTCACCGAGCCCACCGAAGCCACTGGTGAGGATGCCCGCAGCCATGAGACCGAGCGTCCCCGATACGATCAGTCCACCCAGCATCTCGAGCGACGTCCGGGTGAGCACCAGCCCGAGACCGATGCCCACCAGGAGCAGAGGCCAGACCGACCACCACCGATCCAGCACTGTGGTGGGTATCAGCCCCAGCTGGACGGCCAGCGGCACGGCGCCGGCGACGACGAAGAAGACACCCCAGCCGGCGAGGTCCCGATGGATACGCACCGAGGCACGATACCGCGCCGCCATCGGCGATGCGGTCCGTGTGTCGTCGACGCACCACGGCCCTGTGCTAGCCTCGAGCGAGCGGCCCGGCCCGAGCCGGACGCACCGGAGGGACAGTCATGCGCCTGAGCGACTGGCGGACGCGCGCGCCGCACAAGGACGCGATGACGCCCAGGGTGATCGCGGTCATCGAGCCGGTCCTCGCGGCGCTCGGAGCCGAGGCGGACCCCTCGTGCTGGATCGTGTGGGGCGATGACCCAGCTATCCGCTATGTCGTGCTCGCGCCGACGGACGCGGGCCTGCTGCAGGTCCTCGTCCGGGTGAACGTCCCGCAGGAGGGTCCGCGCGCCTCGGCGAAGGTCATCCGTTGGAACCGCGTGCAGCTCGGCGAGCTGGGCCTGGAGATGGCCGATGGACATCGATTGCTCGGGTTCCAGGTCGAGGGTCACGTCCTGCGCGGGGCCGATGACGTCGGCGACGAGATGGCGGCCTTCGCCCTGGAGCTGTTCGCCAGGGTCGACGGTCGGGAGTTCACCCCCCGCACGGTGGCGCGGTCGCGGGACGGTAAGCTCGCCGTAGTCAAGGGTGGTGCCGCGAAACCGACCGCACGCAAGGCGGACGCCGCAGCAGCGCCAGCGTCCGGGCCCCGGGCAGCGTCCAGGAAGCAGGCCGCTGGGCCGTCGGGCGCACGCGGGTGACAGCGCAGGCCGGCCCTGGCGACCACGAGCCGTCCCTCCACCCGGTCCGACGGACGATCCGGTACTGGGCCTCGCGGCTCGCCGTGCGCGTCGTCACGCGCAGCTGGATGCGGATCCGGTGCGAAGGCTTCGAGCGCTTGCCGGGCGGACCCGCTATCTACTGTTTCAACCACCTGTCGTGGTCTGACCCGTTCGTGCTGATGGCCACGCTGCCCATGCGACCGCGGATCTCCTTCTTCGGGCCCAAGGAAGAGGACATGGGCGTCGGCGGTCGGAACCGGCTGATGCACTGGACGGGGACGACCATCCCCTACAAGCCCGGCAAGAACGACCTGCTCGAGGCGACGCGCAAGGTGGGCGCGGTGATCCGAGCCGGCGGGATCGTCGCGATCGCGGGGGAGGGCAGGATCGGCGCGCTGGAATCGGCGCTCCTGCCGCTCAACGACGGGCCTGCGTACTTCGCCTTGCGCTCGCACGTCCCGGTCGTGCCGATCGCGATCAACGGCACGAGCTGGCTGCGTTTCGGCGGCCGAGTGCGGCTGCGGATCGGTGAGCCGATCGTCGGCACCGGGCGACCCGACCGGGCGAACATCGCGGCGATGACCGCGGCGATCCAGGTCTCACTCGACGCGCTCATCGCCGACGCCCCCGAGCTGCAGCGCACCGGCCGCTCCGGGGCCTGGCTTACCGAGCGCTTCAACGATTGGCCCGAAGGATCGCGTGACGCCGCCGTCGCCGCACAGCTCGCCGGCGAGACCGAACCGATGGCGGCGGCCGGCGGCTGACCGGGCGTCTCTGGCATACTCGGATACCGGACCCCCCACAGGAGCGACCGTGCCCGCGACCGGCCTGTCTGCCGACCCGAACGAGTACCGAGCCCGCCTCGCCGAGCAGAGCGACGAGCAGATCGACCTCTGGGCGCAGGAGATGATGCGCGACGTGGCCAAGCGGCGTGGCGTCCTGCGCGTGCTCGAGGATCTCCGCCATGCAGGCCGCCTCTCGGACCGTGATATCGAACGGGCGTTCGCTTCCGGCGGTGGACCCCCCGCCGTGATCGGTCGCGACGCACAGGGCCGCCAGATGATGCCGGCGATCACGCTGTACGCCCTCGTTCCGGGCATCCGCGCCGAGGCCGCCGACGGTCGCCAGCGGCTCATCGACTACCTGGTCGAGAACTTCGACGAGCTCGTCTACGTCTGACGGCCGCCTCGCGCGGACCGCGGCCGTCGTCCGGCTGACCCATCCCTTTCCATCGATCCTCGACGGCCTGGTCGTGTCGGCCGTCGCGTTGGTGGCCGGGGCTGCACCCGTGCTGGCGCTCCAGCTGGGCGCCTCGATGACCGCCCTCCAGGCATCGATCGGCGCGTTGAACGATGTGCACGATGCGCCGGACGACGCTGGTCGCAAGCCGGGCAAGCCGATCCCTACCGGGCTGGTGGGCGTGCCGCTCGGTCGGGCCGTGGTACTCGGGGGAGCGACGATCGGGCTGGCCCTCGGCGCCATCGTCCAACCGTGGATCGGAGTCCTCGGACTGGTCGTGCTCGCCATCGGCTATGGCTACGACCTCCTCGCCAAGGGCACGGCCTGGTCGTGGCTGCCGTTCGCGGTGGGGATACCGGTCCTGCCCATCTACGGCTGGCTGGGCGCGGCCGGTGGCCTGCCGCCGTTCTTCATCGCCCTCACGCCCATGGCGACGCTGGCTGGTGCGGCGCTGGCCATCGCGAACGCGCGCGCCGACCTGGAGCGGGACCTGGCGGCCGGGACGGTGTCGGTGGCCACGGCCCTCGGGCTGGAGAGGTCGTGGCGGCTGCACGCCGGGCTGTGGTCGGGCGCCGCGATCGTCGGAGTCGTCGCGGTAGCGTTCCGTGGAGTGGGACTCGTTGGGATGGTGCCCGTCCTGGCCGCGGCTGGCCTCATCGCGGTGGCCGTCGTCTGGTCCCGCCGCCGCGAGCCGGCAGCTCGCGAGCGCGCCTGGGAGTTCGAGGCGGTCGCCACGGCGCTGGCCCTGTTGGCGTGGCTCGCTGCGGTGAACCCGTAGGACGATCGTGCCGGGACCCGTCCGATCGGGGTCGGCGGCGACCGAGCCCCTAACGCCATTTCCCGACAGTTCGTTATAAAGGGTGCGCGGGATGAAGATCCTCTGGGCCGGACGGCCCGCCCCGCGAATGGAGGTCCCCCATCGTGCATCGGTTCACTCGCCACCTGCGCGGCCTGCTGGTCGCTCTCGCCACGCTCGCTCTCTCCGCCGGCGTGGCCCTCGCCGCCCATCCGACGATCGACGGCGCGTCCACGGCCCGATCCGTTGACGGAACCACGCGTGTCACGGACACGGCTGGCACCGCGGTCACCGTCGGGGGGGATGAAGACCAGGACGCGAACGGGTCCGACCCCAAGGAGGACGAGGACACCGACGTCGACGACGATCAGGCGGCTGCGGCCCCGGCGGTCGACCAGGCGGTCACCGGCGGCACGACGGCCGACACCACAGCCCGCAAGCAGAACCATGGCTGGTTCGTCTCAGAAGCGGCGCACGCGGCGACCGCGGCGGCGGCCGCAGCCACGACGGCCGCTACCCCCGGGAGCCACGGCGTGGCCGTTTCGACGATCGCCCGCAGCGACGTCGGCAAGCCCGCCGCGGCAACGGCAGCCGCAGCTGCGAAGGCTGCGAAGCCGGCCAAGGCGCCCAAGACGAGCCACTGAGCCAGGGGCCGCTGGTCGGCCCCGACGCACCGCCCCCAAACGACGAAGCCGGCGCCACTGGCGCCGGCTTCGTCCTGTTCAGCTACCGAAGGCCGGTCACTCCCGGGTGTCGCCCGTCCGGACGATGGCGATCGCATTCTCCAGCCGGAGCTTCGCGATCGTCAGGTACTTGGCGAGGTTGGCCCGGTCGATCTCGGTGATCGATGCGACCGCGTCCGGTGATCGCAGCACCCCGACGAGGGCATCGAGTGCCTCGGCCAGGTCCTGCTTCGCATTGACCAGCGAGTCGTCCGTGAGCTCGAGGGGCCGGGCCTTCGCCGGCACGACCGGCTCGGGCTCGGGGGCGATCCCGTCTTCGAGCTCCAGGGTGTCGTGGCCGTTCGTGTGGGCGACATCGTCGATCTCGATGTCGTCGCTCACGCGCGTTGGGCGAGACCGGCGGCCCTCGATCTTGTCGCGCAACTTGATGAGCGTGAGCTCCCCGCGAGCGACCTGATCGGCCAGTCGACGACGCTTCTTGGGGTCCTCGACCTTCATCAGCTCATACGCGTGGGACAAGGTGTCTTTGCGCAAGGACACCAGCTCCCGGATCTCGGGCGGGGCATCGGCCAACCGCAGCCGATTCTCGAGATAGCCCTTGTCCTTGCCCAGCTTGTCGGCCAGCTTTCGGATGCTGTAGCCGTGTTCGCGGACCATGCGGTCGTACATCGCGGCTTCGTCGAGCGGCGAGATGTCCTCGCGCTGTAGGTTCTCGATGATCGAGATCTCCAGCGCCGTGTCGTCGTCGATCTCCTCGATGAGCGCCGGGATCGTCTCGAGGCCCGCCTGCTTCGAGGCGCGCCAACGGCGTTCCCCGGCGACGAGCTGGTACCGGTTGACGCCCGTGGGGCGGACGAGGATCGGCTGGAGGACGCCGTGCTCGCGGATCGAGGCCGCCAGCTCGTCGAGGGTGTCCTGGTTGAAGGCCAGGCGAGGCTGCTGCGGATTGGAGTCGATGCGATCGACCGGGACGATGCGCACGCCGACGCTCCGCGTTGGCGAGTCGTTCGACAGCAGGCTGACGATGGCGGGGGAGAGCTCGCGCTCTTCGGACAGGCGACGGGCTGCCGTCGCGCGGAAATCAGGCCGTGCCAAGTTCAACCACCTCCCGCGCGAGTTCGCGGTACGTGCGCGCGGCCTCGCTGCTGCCGGCATACGTCGTGATGGGGCGTCCGACGAGCGGCGCTTCCCCGAGCTTCACGGTGTTGCGGACGATGCTGGTGAAGACGTGGTGGTCGCCGACGACTCGCAGCTCATCGAGCATGTCGCGGGCCAGGTTGGTGCGGCCGTCGTAGAACGTCGGCAGCAGGCCGAGGATCCGCAGGTCTCGGTTCAGCTTCAGACGGATCGCGTTGATGACCTTGACGAGGTTGGTCAGGCCCTTCATCGCGTAGTACTGCGTCTGGACCGGGATGATGACGCCGTTCGCGGCCACGAGCCCGTTGACGGTGAGCAGGCCGAGGTTCGGCGGGCAATCGATCAGGACGTAGTCGTAGCCGTCGGTTTGGCCGTCGATCGCCTCGCGCAGGATCTGCTCGCGGCCCAGGGCGGTGAACAGTTCGCCCTCGGTCGACGCGAGGTCGATATGCGCCGGCGCGACGTCGATGCCCGCGCTCTCGGTCGGGCGGATGATCTCGGTGAGGCTCG
>JAXDKY010000208.1:0-4680 GCA_034666885.1 Chloroflexota bacterium | reverse complement strand
GGCCCTGCCCTTGACCCTGGCCCTGCCCTTGGCCCTGCCCTTGACCCTGGCCCTGCCCTTGACCCTGCCCTTGACCCTGGCCCTGCCCTTGACCCTGGCCCTGCCCCTGCCCCTGGCCTTGACCTGGGGCCGGCGAGCCCTGTCCCTGTCCTTGCCCCTGCCCCGGGCTCTGGCCCGGCGCGGGTGAGCCCTGCGCCTGACCCTGCCCCTGACCCTGTTGTGGCTGGCCTTGTCGACCAGCGTCGGCCAGGTCTCGCCGCGCATCCTGCAGACGCGAGGCGGCCGCGGCAAGATCACGGTTCGTCTGGATGCGTGCCTGCGCGCCGGTCATCGACTCGCCCAGCCGGTCCAGCGCCGACTTGGCCCCTGCCGTGTCGCCTTGCGCGAGGCTCTGCGCCGCGTTCTGCAGGGCCGTGGCCGCGCCGCTGTCGGCTCCCGCGGCCGTGGATTCCATCCCGGCCAGCTCCTGGGCAAGGGCCTTCTGCTCCTCGGGCGTCATCTGGTCGAGCTTGTCGGCCAGGTCCTTGAGGTCCTGCTTCGTCTTCTCCGGATCGCCATCGCGGTTCGCCTGCTGGCTGCCCGTGGCAGAACGAGACAGCGAACGGGCCAGCGAGGTCATCGCCGAAGCGCGCTGCTCGGTGGAGGGATCGATGCGCGACCGGACCTCGCTCTCGACAGCACCCAGCTGCCGAAGGTTCACCGCCAGCTCGTCGGGGCGTTGGCGCAGTTGCCGGGCAAGGTCGCGCAGCTCCTTGGCGAGCTCGGTTCGCGGGTCGTTCGCATCGGCGCCCTTCGCCTCGAGGTCTCGGGCCAGCTCCTCCAGGTGGTCGGCCTGGCGGTCGGCGGCCTCGCGGACGTCGCGTTGCTGGGCGATGACGAGGTCCTGCGGGTTCGGCACGATGAGGGCCGTGGCGAGCACGGCGGCAGCCATCACGGAGGCCATCGCCGGCGATCGCGAGAAGCGGGGCTTGAACAGCCCGGGGACCGTGCGCAGCGCCGACAGCGCGTCGCGGCGTTGGCGCCGAACGAACCGGTCGGCCTCGACGGCCTCGTCGAATGGGCCCTCATTCGGGACATCGATCGTGGCCTCGTCAGCGAGCGGCGTGGCCGACGCGGGGAAACCCACGGCCAACTCGAGGGCGCTCGACACGCGGTCTCCGAGACCGCCTTCGGCGTCGACTGCCAGTGCCGTCTCGCCGAGCGATGGGCGGGCCTGGACGACGGCCGCCAGCAACGCGAGGACGCCGACGACCGGGATCGCCGCCCCGATGACGGGAGCGATCTCCAGCGGCAGGAACCGGGCCACGGTCCACAGGGCCGCCTCGGCGATGACGACCGCAGCGAGGGCGATCCAGGCCCGGCGGACCATGCGCCGTAGCCAAAGGCGCCGGCGATGTGGGACGAGCGAGGCGCGCAGGGCGTCGAGCGACGGATCCAGCGGCCCGGCGAGGTGCCGGCGGGGATCCGGCGGGATGACGGCGCCGACCGCGGGCCGTCGCGGGTCGACGTGTGCGAGGAGGGAGCGGACGCGACGGGTCATTCGGGCACCTTGGCGGCCGCCCGCTTGCGCCGGCGGATATGCCAGCGACGGGTCGGCGATACGGCCTGCACGGAAAGCAAAAGGAAGACGACCGACAGGATCAGCCAGGTAACGACGCTCTTGGGCCACAGCGCCTCTCGCTGAACGTCGAAGGGCTGGACCTGGTTCGGCGCACCCGCGTCGGTCGCGAGCCCCACGCCTCCCAGGGCGACGACACCGTTATCGATCACACCACCCTTGCCGCCTGGGAACGCCGGTACAGGCATCGGCACTGGCCCCGGCTCCTGGGTGAAGATCACGCCCTGGTTGCTCGGGACGAGGCCATTGACCGCGCCACACCAGCCGCCACCGAAGCTCGTCTCGGTGCCGCACATGACGTCGGCCTGGGCGATGAACGGATTCAGGTAGCCGAGCACGGCGGGGGCCTGGATGCCGAGGAACGGCTGCCGGTTGCCGTTGGCGTCGAACCGGCCGACGGCCTGCCAGAAGCCGAGCACGAAGACCGTCCCGATCGTCACGGCGAGGACGCCGAAGATCGTGATTGCGGTCGCGGCCGTGGTGCGCTTGACGATGCTGGAGCACAGCAACCCGAACGAACCGAGCCCGAGCGCCGTCGCGATGAGGACGACATAGCCGCGCAGCACGTCCTCGGGGCCGACCCCGCCGTACACGAACACCACGGCCATCAAGGGGATGGACGCCGCGATCAGGAGGAACACGTACACGAGCGCCGACAACAGCTTGCCGACGACGATCGCGAGGGAGCTGATGGGCGTCGCGATGAGAAGCTCGAGCGTCTGCTTCTCGCGCTCCAGGCTGATCGACCCGGACGTGGACGACGGGGCGAGGAACGCCACCTGCAGCGTCATCAGCATCAACAGGGCGGCAAAGATCCCCTGGCCGATCGCCGCGCCGGCGAAGGCGGACTGGCCACCGAAGCCCGAGCTGAAGTTGGCCTCGACCAGCTTCTCGGCCATCAGGGCGAACCCGCCAAGCAGCAGCAGATAGATGGTGATGATCGCGAAGGCGCGGCGTCCCCGCATCCGGCCGCGCAGCTCCTTGACGCCGATCGCGGAGACGCCGCCGGCGGTCCGGGCGAACGACGCGAAGCGCTTGCGGCGCGGGACGATCGCGGGTGGATCGACCACGGCAGGCGCCGCCTCGTCCGCGGCAGGGGAGGCGATGTCGGCCGTATCGGTCAGCTCTGTCATGTCGCGCTCCTACGCCGCTTCGAGCGGTTCACGGTCCGGCGATGTGACCTGGAGGAACAGCTCTTCCAGGTCGCTGGCGGCCCGGGCGAAGCTGACGATCGGCATGCCGGCGGCCACCGATTCGGCCAGCAGGCGGGCGGAGGCGGCGTCGTCGCCGCGGAACCCAAGCTCGATGGTGCCGTCCTCGAGCAGGACGGCCGACGCGACGTCGGGGTCCTGGCCGAAGCGATCGCGCGCCGCCTCGAGGGCTTCGCCTTCGAGCAGCATCCGGACGCGCAGGACGGCGCCGAATCGAAGGCGACGCTCGATGTCCGAGACCCGGCCCTGGGCCAGCACCTGGCCGCGATCGACGATGGCGACGCTGGTGCACAGCTCTTCGAGCTCGGGAAGGATGTGGCTGCTGATCAGGATGGTCTTGCCGAGGGTCCGCAACTCGCGGAGCAGCTCGCGCAACTCGACCCGTGCGCGTGGGTCCAGCCCGGACGCCGGCTCATCGAGCAGGAGCACCTGGGGGTCGTGGACCAGCGCGTGGGCGAGGCACAGGCGCTGCTGCATGCCGCGCGACAGGGTTTGGACGTAGTCGTCGCGCTTGCTGCCGAGATCCACCAGCTCCAGGAGGTCGCCGATCATCCGACGCCGGTCGGCCGCGCCCATGCCATAGCAGCGGGCGAAGAAGTCGAGGTATTCCCATACCTTCATGTCGTCGTAGACGCCGAAAGAGTCGGGCATGAACCCGAGGACGCGGCGGACGTCGTCGGGGTTCCGGGTCACGGACATGCCCGCGATCTCGGCCGTCCCGGCGGACGGGAGCAGCAGCGTGGCGAGGATGCGCAGGGTGGTGGTCTTGCCGGCGCCGTTGGGCCCGACCAGGCCGAAGATCTCCCCTTGTTCCACGGACAGGTCGATGCCGGCCACCGCGAGCGTGCTGTCGTAGCGCTTGACCAGTCCCTCGGTCCGCACGATCTCGGTCATTTCACGTCCCCGGTGATCGACAGGTCCATGCTGAACCCGACGCCGTCGGTGTTCTCGTTCAGGAGCCGCATCAACACCGTACCGGTGGCCGGGTCCACGAACCGCGCCGGGTCGGCGATGGCGAACCGCGTGCCGCCCGTGAGGTGCGGCAGCCGCTTCCAGTCGGACGCCGTCAGGTCGAACAGCTCGACTTCTGGCAGGCCGTCGAAGTTCGGCATCTGGCAGCCTTCCGTGGGTTCCTTGCCGCAGGCCTTCGGGATGGTCGGCAGCGGCTCGATGACCTTCGGGTCGAGCACGAAACCCGGGTCCCCGAAGTTGAGCCCGATCGCCAGCTGCGTGGCCGTGATCTTTCCGTCGAAGGCGATCGGCCGGTAGGACAGCTGGGCGCTCCCACGACCGAAGTTGATGGTGAACGGATCCTTGTTGAAGAACGCGGCGTCCGACGCGATCACGGTGGAGCGGATCAGGTCGTTGCGGAACGTCGTGGTGCCGCTGATCGCCGCGGTCGTCGGGAGGAACCACAGGACGTTCCCGGTGCGGCGGGGGACCGCGCCCTGGATCTCGACCGGCAGCAGCTCGCGGTCGGTCCAGGCGAGGATGACCGGCCCCTCGGCCGGCAGTTGGCCCGTGAACCCGAAGTTGGGGTCGTAGCTCAGCTGGTCCACGATCGTGTGGCGCGCATACAGCCGGGCGGCTTCGTCACCCATCTGGTTGCCATCGAAGGACACCGTGCCGACGATCTTGTCCGAAAGCTGCTGGCCCATCTGGACCGCCTGCATCGCGACGTCGACGGTGGCCGATGCGCCGGGCGCGAGGTCGTTGAGCTTGGCGACCGTGCCGCCGAGGACGACCGCCGGCTTCTGCAGGACCTCGTTGGACGCATTGGTGATCGTGCCCTTGAGGTGGCCGTTCTCGAGTCGCAACTGGGCCTGGACCAGCGGGACGCTGACCGCGCTC
>JAXDKY010000207.1:0-3987 GCA_034666885.1 Chloroflexota bacterium | reverse complement strand
AGTCGGAGCCGAGCCTCGAGGACGTCTTCGTGGAGCTGGTCGGTCGCGGCTTCGGAGACGAGGATGACTCGAACGGCGGCGGGCCACGGCCAGGAGCCGGGCCGGACGACCGGCGCACGGATGACACGGCCACGAGCGACGACGCCGAAGCCATCGAGGTGGCCTGAGCCGTGTCCGTCTACGAGTACCGCCACACGGCCAGCCCGCAGGAAGCGGCGAACTGGACGCCGCGCCAGCAGCTGATGACCGACCTGCGTGCGGTCGGCGGCCGCGCATACCCGCGCGTCACTGGGCTGTTCCGCGAGAAGTCCTGGGTCGCTTTCGAGATCCTCCTGCCGTTCCTCGCGACATCGGCGTTCGTCTTCGTCTATCGAGCGCTGCAGGCGCCGCCCGAATACATCGGTTTCGTGGTGCTCGGTGGCGCGATGACGGCGTTCTGGCTCAACGTCATCTGGATGATGGCCAGCCAGCTGTGGTGGGAGAAGAGCCAGGGCAACCTCGAGCTCTACTTCGCCGCCCCGATGTCGATCATGAGCGTGCTCCTCGGCATGGCGTTCGGCGGGATGGTGATGAGCTCCACCCGGGCGCTCGTCATCCTCGTGATCGCCACGTTCGTGTTCGGCGTGCAGTTCGCCGTCGAACAGTGGGTCCTGCTGTTCGCGGTCTTCGTCCTGACGCTCGCCGCGCTCTACGGCCTGGGGATGATGCTCGCGAGCCTGTTCCTGATGTGGGGGCGCGAGGCGTTCCACCTGACCCAGCTCTTCACGGAGCCGGTCTACTTCGTGTCGGGGCTCAACTTCCCGGTCGCGCGCCTCGGGCTGCTGGGTGCGCTGGCGCTGGCGACGATCCCGCTCGCGGTCGGCCTGGATGCGATGCGCCAGCTGGCCTTCGTGGACGCGACCTTCCCGATCGGCACGCCCCCGCCGGCCGTCGAAGCCTTGATCCTGGTGGCGATGACCGTCGTCTTCCTCATCGCCGCTCGCTGGATGCTCAAGACGCTGGAACGGATGGCCCGCCAGGAAGGCCGGCTGTCGGTCCGATGGCAGTGACGGACGAACCGGTCGCGGCGGGCCTCGCGTCGCCGGCGTGGGGCGGGTTCGACCGCCGACGCGCCCGTGGCCGGGACCTGCGCGACCACTGGCAGGCGTTCCGGACGTCCGCGAGCCTCGGCTGGCAGATGGAGGCGAACTGGACGGACCCGGTCCTGTTCTTCATCTACTCGGTCGCCAAGCCGCTGTCGGCGGCGCTGATCCTCGTGGTGATGCTCGACATCATCAGTGGCGGCGCGGATCCGGCGTATCGCGCCTTCGTCGTGGTCGGGACCGCGCTGTGGGCCATCGTGCTGGCCGGGATCTCGGGGCTGGCGTGGTCCGTGCTCGATGACCGCGAGCGTTATCGGATGCTCAAGTACATCTACGTCAGTCCCAGCGACTTCCTCGTCGTCCTGCTGGGACGGGGCGTCGCGCGCCTCGGCGTCGGTGCCATGGGCGGGCTCATCACCATCGCGGTCGGCATCCTCTGGCTCGGGGTCCCGTTCGACCCGGGGGTCATCGACTGGCCGCTGCTCTCGGTGGTGTCGGTCTTCGGCCTGGCGGCGATGGTCGCCTTCGCCGTGTTGCTCGCTGCGATCTGCCTCCAGACCCGCCAGGAATCATGGTCCTACCCCGACGCGATGGCGGGCGCGCTCTTCCTCGTGAGCGGCGTGGTCTTCCCGCTGGCCGTGCTGCCGGCGCCACTGCAGGTGGTGGGCATGTTGACGCCGCTGACCTGGTGGATCGAGGGCATCCGGCACGCGGTGTTCCCGACGGGCCCCTCGTCCGTCGGCGGACCCGGCAGCTTCTGGACGACCCTTTCCGGCTCTGCCGCTCCCGACTCCCTGACGATCATCGTCGCCTTGCTGGGGACCGGGGTGCTGGTTACACTCGCCGCCACGGCGGTCTTCCGCGTGAGCGAGCGCCGCGCCAAGGAGCGCGGGTTGTTGGACCGCACCACGGGTTCCTGAGGAGGGCGGCTGCGCATGCGGATCTACGAGGGCAGTCCGCGCCAGGACTTCGAGGAAGTCTTCCGGTCCATCGGCGCGTTCCTCGACCAGCGCGGGATGAAGGACATCCTGCTGGTGGAGGCCCCCGACGGATTCATCGTGCAGGGCCTGGTCACCGCGGGCGCGGCCGGCAGCACCTGGTCGGACTCGGTCGGCACGCAGACCAAGGAAACGCTCACGTTCCTTGACGACGACATCGCCCGGTTCATGGAGGAGGCCGCGTCACGCCGCGGACTCCCGCCCGGGTCCGCCCCACCGCTCGTTCATGAGGCGGGCTACTACGAGACAGCGTTCCGCGTGCTCGGCCGCTACGTCGACGAGCAGAAGCCGCGCGACGTGTTCTTCTTCGAGCAGGACGGCGCGTTCGTCCTCCGCCTGCTCCTCGGCGGCCAGGCCGGTGCCCGCCACGAGCTGGCAGAGTTCACGCGGGAAGACATCGCGCAGATGGTCGCCAGCGGGCCTAACCTTCGTTACCCGGTCACGAGTCCGGGCTCAGGCAGCACGACCAGCGCCTGACCCGACGTCACATCCGATCTCAAGCAGCCACAGGAGGTACCGCCATGAAGGCTCTCAAGACCGTCGCCGTCGCCCTCGGCATCACGCTCGCGGCGCTCATCGTCATCCCGCTCGCCGTGCTCGCCGGGCTGTTCGTCTGGCTGAAGCTGACGGAGGAGGCGGACGAGGAGCTCCTCGAGCTCGACCGAGACGGCGCCTGATCGACCCCGACCCCGCCGCGATGGCGGGCGGCACCAAACCCAGCCCCGCCGACCCAACGCCCACCGACCCGACGCCCGCCGATCGACTGGCGGGCGTTCGACTGCTCGCCGACCGTCGCTATGCCGAGGCGGCCGTCGTCGCCGTGATGGTGCTGTGGGCCGGCAACTTCATCGTGGTCAAGGACGTGATCGGGCACCTGCCCCCGGTCGGGTTCACGTTCCTGCGCTACGGGCTGGCATCGCTCGCCTTGCTCGGGATCCTGCGCTGGTACGAGGGATCCGTCGGGCTGCCGCGGCCGGACGTGGGCCGGATCTTCGCGCTCGGGGCGCTCGGCTTCGGGGTGTACCAGATGCTGTGGACGGTCGGACTCCAATCGATCCCGGCTGGTGATTCCGCGCTGATCATCGCGGCCACGCCCGTCTTCACCGCGGTGCTCGCCGTCGTCGCGGGGGCCGACACCTTGAGCCCGATGAAGTTCGCCGGCGCGGTGTTGTCCTTTTTCGGGGTCGTACTCGTCATCGCGGCGGGGGTCGGCATCTCGATGAGCGGCTCGCTGGTCGGCAGCGCCCTGACGCTCGCTGCTGCGCTGTGCTGGGCAACCTACACGGCATTCGCCGGGCCGATCCTGCGGCGTCACTCGCCGCTCGTCCTCACGACCTGGGCGTCGATCGCCGGGACGGCTGCCATGGCCCCGATCGGCATCGCGCAACTATTGGCGCCGGGTGCCATCGGTCCCGAGCAGACCGACCACATCGTGCCGATCGCGCTGGCCGTGGCCTACTCGGGGCTCCTCGCAGCGGCCCTCGCGAACCTCATCGTCTTCAACGGCGTGCGGCTGCTCGGCCCCACCCGGGTGATCACCCTGCAGTCCCTGGTGCCGGCCATGGCGGTCGTGCTCGCCGCGATCCTCCTCATGGAGCCGATCCGTACCGTCCAGATCGTGGGCGGCGGGATCATCATCCTCGGCGTGGCGCTGACCCGGCTGGCGTCGCGCGGGTCCATGGCGCCGCGCGGTCCCGCGGCGGCGCGCCGGTGATGGACGCCATCGGACCCGGTCGCTCGCCCGCCGTTCCGCCGCCACCGAGTCCGCTGCCGGTCGTCGTCGACGAGCCGCCGCTGGCGATCCTCATCGATTACGACGGGACGATCTCTCTCACCGACGTGACCGACATGGTCATGGTCGAGCACGTGCCGGGCGTCTGGGAGGAGGCCTCCGCGCTGTACGACGC
>JAXDKY010000206.1:0-12429 GCA_034666885.1 Chloroflexota bacterium | reverse complement strand
TACGCGCCTCCCGGGATCGCACGGGGACCCGCGTTCGCCTATACCTCGAGCGGAAAGAAGAGCCTCTGCATCGACATCGCGGACCCGGAAGGACGGGCGATGATCGAGGCGCTCGTTCCCTTCGTCGACATCGTGATCCAGAACTTCACCCCGGGCACGATGGAGAAACTGGGCCTCGACTACACCAGGCTTCGCAGCCTCAATCCCGGGTTGATCATGTGTTCGGTCAGCGGCTTCGGCCAGGACGGTCCGTGGCGTGAGGTCCGTGCCGTCGATCCGGCGATGCAGGGCTGGACCGGCGTCGCTTCGATGATCGGCGAACCGGATGCGGTGCCATATCTCGACCGCACGGCACCCTGCGACACGATGACCGCCACGCAGGCGGCCCTGGCGATGAATGCGGCCCTGTTCCATCGAGCCCAGACGGGCGTCGGGCAACACGTCGACGTCTCGCTGATGGATACGGTCCTGGCGATGGACTCGGTCATCTTTCCCGCGGTCGTCGCGACCGGCGGACAGTATCGGCCCGAGCGTGCCGGACGGTTCCATCCTCTCGGCGACGTGGCCACCGTCAGGGGCCCGGATCACTACTTCGTGGTCGGGATCTCCGGGAGCGGGCCGTCCAGCTCGTGGGCCCGCATCGCCGACGCGATGGGCCGCCCCGAGCTCGTCGACGAAGCGCGCTTCGCGGACGATGCCGCGCGACTGCGCCATCGAGCCGAACTGCTGCCATTGCTCGACGGTTGGCTCGGCGCACTTGCGGACGACGACGCGGCAGTGGCCGCGCTTGCCCGAGCCGGCCTCGACGGAGCTCCGATCCTGACTCCGCTGGAGGCGATCGGCCAACTCCAGGTCCAGGCTCGCGCGATGATCCGTGACGTCCGGCAACCGGACGGGTCGCTGCTCAGGACGCCGGCCACCCCATACCACTTCTCCGACCACCCCGTCACGGTCGGTGCGGCCCCGCGCGTCGGGGAGCACAACGAGGAGATCCTTCATACCTATCTCGCCTACAGCCATGAGCGAATCGGCGAACTGTTCCACCGTGGGTTGCTGTTCGACGATCGAGGCGCGGAACGGCGATGAGGCCCGGACGGCCGAGGTAGCCCGCGTGCCGGGACGGTTGGGTCCTGGTTGACCGCCCCGCTATCGTGGGGCGGGTGACGCGTCGACATCTGGGACGCGGGGGTGTAGGCTGGATGAAGTCAGACGTCTGTCAGCGCGCACGGATCGCACACGCCGATGAACACTACGGGCGGGAGTCTGCCGGTCGAAATATGGAGGGATGGGTCCGTGGTCGTCCGCGCCAAATCATCGATGTCCGACGAGGTGAGCCGGCAACTACGTAGCTGGATCAAGGACGGCTCCTACCAGGCCGGCCAGCAACTCCCACCGGAACCGGTTCTCGCCACGATGCTCAACACGAGCCGGGTGACGTTGCGCGAAGCCCTGCGGTCGCTCCATGAAGACGGACTCGTCCAGCGACGACACGGCATCGGCACCTTCGTCAACGCGCAGCACGGATCGCGCGCCAGCCTCCACCAGAATTTCGGCGTGACCCACCTGATCGAATCGATGGGCCGCAAGGCCGGCACGACCGAGGCGCACTGGCGCGAGGCGACCGGATCCGAATCCGAAGCCGTCCGGGAGCTCCTCCATCTCAACCCGACCGAGGGTGTGATGGTCCTCGAACGCGTTCGAACCGCCGACGGGCAGCCCGTCGTCCACAGCCTCGACTACGTTCCGAATCGGATCCTGCCGGCCTCGATCGAACCGCCCGGCGACTCGATGTATGCATTCCTGCGCGATGCCTGCGGCGTCCAGATCTCGCTTGGCGAAGCGCGGATCAAGCCGGCCACGGCGGACCGCGCCACGGCGCGTTTGCTGCGGGTGCCGGCGGGCGAGCTCCTCCTGGTGTTCGAACAAGTCGACTACGACGCCGTCGGTGAGCCGGTGCTCTTCTCGCGCACGGCGCATGTCGCGAGCGCCTTCGAATTCGAGGTCCTGCGCAAGGGCAGCGGCCTCGGCGAATAGGCACCAGCGACCGGTCCGCGACTCGCGACACCGCAAGGTGTCGCGCTCCTGCCGTCGTCCCGACGGTCATCCCGCAGATGCAGAGGTGGTTGAAGACGTGGCACGAGCGAGCGCCGATGGGGCCCCGGCGGTGGATCCGATGGAGCGTGCGCCCATCGTCTACCCGTACATCCCGAACTCCGAACCGCGTGTCAAGCAGGCCATGCTCGATGCGATCGGGATCGAGAGCGTGGAGGAGATCTACCAGGAGATCCCGAGCCACCTGCGCCTGGGTCGCCGACTGAACGTCCCAGGCCCGATCGCGTCCGAATACCGGCTGCGGCGATATATCGAGGAGCTTCTCGCGCAGAACAAGAACTGCAAGGACTACACGAACTTCCTCGGCGGCGGCGTGTGGCAGCACTACGTGCCGTCGGTCTGCACGACGATCATGGGTCGCGACGAGTTTCTGACCGCGTACGCGGGCGATGCCTACGCGGACCACGGGAAGTTCCAGGCCCAGTTCGAGTACGCGAGCTGCATCGCCGAGCTGGTCGACATGGAGGTCGTCAACACCCCGACCTACGACTGGGGAATGGCGGCCGCGACCACGATCCGCATGGCGTCCCGTCTCACCGGCAGGAGCGGCGCCGTCATCGCGGGCTCGGTGAGTCCGGAGCGCCTGGCCTGCATGCGCACGTACGCAGAATCCATCGTGCCGACGTTCGCCCACGTGGGCGTCGACCCCGATACGGGCCAGATCGATCTTGCCGCGCTATCGCGAGCCGTGACCGAAGAGACCGCGGTCGTGTATTTCGAGAACCCTTCCTACCTCGGCGCGATCCAGACCCAGGGCGCCGAGATCTCGCGCATCGTCGGCGCGCAACACGCGCTCCTGAGCGTGGGCGTGGATCCGATGTCCCTCGGCGTCCTGGAAGCGCCGGGCCGCTACGGAGCCGACCTCGTGTGCGGTGACATCCAGCCGCTGGGGATCCACATGTACTTCGGTGGAGGTGGTGGCGGTTTCATCGCGACACGCGATGAGGCAGCCTTCGTCGCCGAATACCCATCGCTGCTCTTCGGCCTCACGACCACCGTGCAGGAAGGTGAATACGGATTCGGCGAGGTGACGTACGAACGGACGTCCTACGGATCCCGGGAAAAGGCCAAGGACTTCGTGGGGACCATGGCGCAGCTGCACGGGATCGTCGCGGGCGTGTACCTGGCGCTGATGGGGCCCCAGGGCATGCGCGAGCTCGGCGAGGGCATCATGCAGCGGGTCGCCTACGTGCTCGATGCCCTGTCGACCTTGCCAGGCGTCAAGGCGCCGGCCTTTGGCGGCGCGATGCACTTCAAGGAGTTCGTCGTCAATTACGACGGCACCGGCAAGACGGTGGCGGAGATCAACGCCGCGCTGCTGGAGCGTCGGATCTTCGGCGGCAAGGATCTCTCGGGGGAGTTCCCGGAGCTCGGGCAGAGTGCGCTCTATTGCGTGACCGAGATTCACACGAAGGACGACATCGACGGGTTGGTCACGGCCCTCCGCGAGATCCTGTGGGTGGCACCAGGGCCCTCCTCGGCGGCCGCAGAGCCCGTGTCGGCGCCCGGCGTCGGACGCGGGATCATCTGATGGGGATCGTGAAGGTCCGGGATTACCAGCAGGCCCATTGGGACGAGCCCATCATCTTCGAACTGTCGACACCCGGGGTGCGCGGCATCATCCCGCCCGAACCGGAGGACGAGATCACCTCGAAGGTCGGCGATGTCGCGGGAAGATTGCCCTCCAGCATCCGGCGCCAGGATCCGCCGGCCCTGCCAGAGCTCGACCAGAAGCGCGTCCTGAGTCATTACCTGCATCTCTCGCAGGAGACCCTCGGCGGCAACCTGACGCCGGACGCCAGCCTCGGCACGTGCACCATGAAGTACAACCCCCGCGTGCATGAAGACCTCGTGAACGAGCCAGGTCTCGCCGAGCTGCATCCGCATCAGCCCGACGAGACGATCCAGGGCATCCTCGCGATCTATCACGGCCTTGAGCAGATCCTCAAGGAGATCTCCGGGATGGATCGATTCACGCTCCAGCCGGGCGGCGGCGCGCACGCCGTCTTCACGGCGGCGTCGATCATGCGGGCCTACTGGCGCGACAAGGGCGAGGCCGACAAGCGGACCGAGATCATCACCACGATGTTCTCGCACCCGGCCGATGCCGCATCTCCGGCGACGGCAGGTTTCGACGTGATCACGCTCATGCCGACCGAGGACGGATACCCCGATCTCGCGGCGCTGAAGGCCGTCGTCTCCGAGCGCACGGCAGGCCTGTTCATCACCAACCCCGAGGACACGGGGCTCTACAACCCGCTCATCGACCAGTTCGTGCGCGTCGTCCACGAAGCCGGTGGACTCTGTTTCAACGACCAGGCCAACGCCAACCCCCTGCTCGGTATCGCACGAGCCGCCGACGCCGGCTTCGACATGTCCCACTTCAACGTCCACAAGACGTTCGCCACGCCACATGCCTGTTCAGGGCCGGCAACGGGCGCGCTCGGCGTGCGCGACTTTCTGGCCAAGTACCTGCCCTGGCCGACCGTCGAGCAGGACGACGAACGGTTCTTTCTCGACTATGAGCGGCCGAGCAGCGTGGGCAAGACCAAGGGCTACCTGGGGACGGCTCCGGTGGTCCTCCGCGCCTTCGCGTGGTGCATGATGATGGGACCCGATGGTTTGCGCGAAGTCGCCGAGATCGCCGTCCTCAACAACAACTACCTCATGAAACAGCTGGAGAACATCCCGGGCCTGGGCTTCCCGTACGCGAAGGGTCGTCGACGCCTCGAGGAGGTCCGCTGGAGCTGGGAAGCGCTCTATCAGGAGACCGGCGTCGGCACCGAAGACATCGCCCGGCGCATCGGCGACTTCGGGCTGCAGCACTACTTCGCCAGCCACCATCCGTGGGTCGTTCCGCAGCCGATGACCCTGGAGCCGTGTGAGACGTTTGCGCGCGAAGAACTCGATGAGTACGCGGCGGTACTGACGCAGATCGCTCAAGAAGCCCGCGACGACCCCGAACTCGTCCGAACGGCGCCGCATCGATTGGCGGCCCACAAACGTAACGACGACGCGTCGCTGGACGATCCGGCGCGATGGGCGACGACGTGGCGCGCATACCGCCGCAAGCAATCAGGCGCCTGACGGGCTCGCGACCCTTCGCCGGTCACCATCCGTGAAACGACTTGGGCTCATCGTCAACCCGATGGCGGGCATCGGTGGCCGCGTCGGCCTGAAGGGTAGCGATGGGGCCGGGACGGTGGCTCGAGCCCTCGAGCTCGGCGCGACACCTGAAGCGCCCGCGCGCGCGCGCGAGGCGATCGGTTACCTGAAGCCGCTGGGCACCGACCTCGAGATCCTGACCTACGGCGGATCGATGGGCGAGGACGCGGCGACATGGCATGCGCTGGATCCGATCGTCATCGGAGGACCGTCGGCCGGGGGGAGCACCGCCTCGGATACCCGGGCGGCGGCCGCGCAGATGGTCGAAGCCGGCGTCGATCTGATCCTGTTTGCGGGAGGCGATGGGACCGCGCGCGACATGCTCGATGCCGTCGGCCAGCGCGTCACGGTCCTCGGGATCCCCGCCGGCGTGAAGATCCACTCGGCGGCCTATGCGATCAATCCACA
Organism: Chloroflexota bacterium; assembly: GCA_034666885.1. Lineage (GTDB taxonomy): Bacteria > Chloroflexota > Limnocylindria > Limnocylindrales > CSP1-4 > SPCO01. The sequence continues at coordinate 6,744 of JAXDKY010000206.1, read as the reverse complement.
CAGCGCGGGCCAACTCGCCGCGCTGTACCTGGGCGGCGGACCGCAACGTCGTCGGGAAGCCGAGGTCATGGACATCGACGAGGAGGCGTTCCGGGCTGGAAGGCTCTCGGCCGAGCTCCACGGCTTTCTCCTCGTCCCGTTCGACGAACGCCGGCTCCAGCCGATGAAAGCGGGCCGGGGAACGTCGGAAGGTGCCGCCATGGAACAGATCGCCACCAGGATCGTGGAGTCGATGGAGCCGTCGCGGACCTACTTCATCGGTCCAGGGACGACGACCCGGGCGATCAAGGACCGGCTCGGTCCGGGCGGGACGCTCCTTGGCGTGGACGTCTTTCGAGACGGCCGGCTCATCAAGGCAGATGCGAACGAGCGCCAGCTCCTGGAGGTCCTCGACGGAGCCGTCGGCGGCGTCGACATCATCGTGACCGTGATCGGCGGCCAGGGTTACGTGTTCGGCCGGGGCAACCAGCAGCTCAGCCCCGCGGTGATCCGCCGAGTCGGGCGCGAACATATCCGGGTCGTGGCGACCAGGGACAAGCTTGTGTCGCTCGGTCTTCGGCCGCTGCTCGCGGACACCGGGGCGGCCGATGTCGACGCGATGCTGTCGGGCTACATCCGTGTGGCCGTCGGCTACGGCGAGGACGTCGTCGCGCCTATCGAGGCCTAAGGGACCGCGTCGTCCCTTGCGGCTGACCGGTTCAGCGGAGCGGCAGTCGTTGCCTGGCCCTGGGGACCACGAAGACGATCTCGCCCTTCGCCACGACCACGGGCGGGTCGAGGATCTCTGCGCCGCCACCGAATTCGGCCGACGGTCGATCGTCGAACACGACGTTCGACGCGTCGATCGTCTTCTCAACGACGAAGCGCATCGTCCTGGAGGTATTGCCGATGGCCGTGATCTCGGCCGTCAGGCGCGCCCAGTCGGCGGCATGGAGCGAGGCATCGAAGGCGACGTCGTAGCGGGCCACGAGACCGCTGTCCCCGTCGAGGCGGAGTCCCAGCTCGCTGACCATCCAACCGGCTTCGCGAAGCACCCATCCCGGCCCGACCAACCCGCGCGGGCCTGGACCCGACCACTCGTCGTGAACCTTCTCGACCATCTCGACCTTCGTGCGATCAGGGGAGATCTTCGAGATGTCGACGATGCTGGTGGGCGTCGGACGACCGGCGAAGCTCGGCGGAGGCGCCGGGTCCAGTCCCTCGACCCTCGGCAATGGCTTGCGCTGTCGGGCGACGGGAACCTCGAACACCGCCCGGCCCCGCACGAGGAGTTGCGGCGGATCCAGCAGCGTCGCTCCACCGCCGACTTCCGGATCACCCGTGCTGTCGAAGGTGATCGCGGAGCCGTCGATCGTCTTCTCGACGACGAAATCGACGGTCCTCGACGTCGCTCCGGCGTGGACGATCTCGCCACGGAGCGTGATCCAGTCGGCCGAGAAGATCGGAGCGAGCAGGTCAGCCGTCAGGTGGGTGAGCTTCCCGATGTCGCCATCCAGGCGGATCGCCAGCTGGGTGATGAGCGCGGCATTGACCTCGCGCTGGATCCACCATCCGCCGATGAAGCCGCGGGGACCACCACCCCATTCCTCGTGGACCTTTTCGGCCAGTTCGGCGGTGCGGCGTTCCGGTGGCAGCTGCGACAGGTCGACGTACGAGCTCATCAAGCGGTCATCAAGGCGCGGAGCGGACGTGCATAGGTGTTGTTGCCACCCACGATCGTGGCCAGGATCGGGATATCGGCGACCGTCTCGGGCGAGACACGTAGCGGGTTGTCAGCAAGGACCACGAAGTCTGCAGCCTTGCCGGGCTCGAGTGTGCCCACACGATCCTCGACCCCGAGCACGTACGCGGCGTTCCGCGTGTAGAGCTCCACGGCCTGGGTCGGGTCGAGCCGCTCTCCCATACCGATGACGCGGCCTTCGACGGTCCTTCGGACCATCGCGTCGCGAATGCCAAGCAGAGGGGATGCGCTGATCACCGGGGCATCGGACGAGCCCGCGACGACGACCCCCATCTGCAGAAGGGACGCGAACGGATACAGGTACTCGCTGCGCTCGGAGCCGAACGCTTCGTGGAACCCGTCGCCGAGCACGGACAGGAATCCAGGCTGGCTCACGACACAGACCCCGAGCCGTGCCGCCTGCTCTTGCAGGTCGGCGCGAAACGCTCCGCCGTGCTCGATCCGATGTCGGCGTGTGTTCCCTTCTCGGCCGATGACGCCCGATAGAGCGAGCAAGGCGACTTCGATGGCGCGCTCGCCCTGGGCATGGATCGCGACCTGGAATCCGGCGTCGTCCCAGGCACGGACCGACTTGCCGAGCGACTCGGCAGCCCAGATGAGCAGGCCGCGGTCGTCGGGCGAATGCGCATACGCCGGATCCACCGCTGCGGTACGGCTGCTCATCCCACCATCGGCCCAATACTTGATCGCGCCGATCTTCAGCCACGCTGATCCGAAACCACTGCCCATCCCGACCGTGCGAATGCCGCCAGCCCGGTTGTTCATGAACATCGCGGTGATACGGACGGACAGGGCGCCAGCGTCCTCGGCCTGCCGCAGCACCTGGAAGGTGGTTGGATCGATCGACGCATCCGCGCACGAGGTGATGCCCAGTTCCGAAAGCTGGGCTCCCGCGGCACGCACGAGGTCCAGCCTCCTGTCGGCATCGAGCGCCGCAAAGTGGCGCTCCATGTTGCGTGCCCAGAGATCCAATGCCGGCTGCTCGAGGATCAGCCCGGTGAGGCGACCGTCGAGATCGCGCTCGTATCGGCCGTTGCGAGCGTCGGGTGAATCTCGATGCAGCCCCAGCTCGATCAGTCCAGCCGAGTTCACGACGCACGCGTGCAGCGACGCGTGGTACAGGACGCACGGCACGTCCGGCACGGCCTTGTCGAGGTCCCAGCGCGTCGGATGCCGGCCCTCGGCCAGGGTGGACTCGGAATACCCGCTGCCGGTCACCCAGCCCTCAGGCCCAGGTGCGGCGAGCGCGAGCAGCTGCTGGATCCGCGGGATGTCCGGGGCCGATCGGGAGGAGCAATCGGCCCCGGACTGCAGATACGCAAGCAAGGCGAAGTGACAGTGGGCGTCGATGAAGCCCGGCAGGATCGTCGCGCCCTCGAGGTCCCTGATGGAGGCCGACGACGGGGCCTCGCGCATGAGGTCCTCCGGGTCTCCGATCGCCACGATGGTGTCGCCGCGGGTCCAGATCCCGCGCGCGATCGTCCTTCGCTCGTCCATCGTGACGACGGTCGCGCCCGTGTACACGACATCGTGGACAGCCGCTCCGTTGTGCCTTAGCGGTGCCATGCTCACTCCAGTCCTGGCTACAGAGACGCGGCCTTGTCGAGGCTTGCTGAGAGAGATCGGTCAGCTCGCGGGTGCGACGTCCTCACCGCGGCCGGGGCGAACGTCAGCCGTCGTCGGCGCTCTCCTCCCGAGGCCGGGTTCTGGGGCTCCGACGAGGATCGCGGTGTTCCCCGTCCCATGTCGTCCCTCCATCATTTCCTGGTGCGCGCGGGGGATCTCGTCGAAGCGCAGGACGCGGCCGAGCGCCGGGTCGATGCGGCCCGCGCGAACCAGGTCGTTGTAGGCGTAGGCCTGCTCGTCATTCGAGCCATGCGATCCCTGGAACCGCTTCTGACGGGTCCAGTGATAGCGCAGGTCGACGCTCGCCGAGTACCCGGTGGTGCCGGCGCAGATGACCACCATGCCGCCGTCGTCGCAGACCACGATCGACGTCGGGACCGTGGCTTCTCCCGGATGCTCGAAGACGATCGCGGGATTCTTCTTGGAGCCGACGATGTCCCAGATGCGCTTGCCGAATGCCCGGACGCCGGAGAGCCACGCGGCCTGACCTTCGCGGTCCGTCCAATGCGGCGGGATACCCCAGTGATCGAATTCGGTGCGATCGATCCACCCGGCCGCACCGAGACTTTCGCAATACGCTCCGCGTTGTGGATCCGACACGACCGCGACGGGAATGCCGCCAGCTTGGCGCGCCAGCTGGATGGCTTGCGTTCCCAGGCCTCCGGAGCCGCCCCAGACGAGGACGACATCGTCGGCCCGGACCACGTTGGGGGGCCATCCGAAGAGCATGCGATAGGCCGTCGTCCCGACCAGCGAGTTCGCTGCGGCCTCCTCCCACGAGAGGTGGTCGGCCTTGGGCATCAGTTGATGGGCCTGGACGATGCTGAATTGGGCGAACGAGCCGTAGTTTCGCGGCCAGTCGTAGCCCCAGATGCGCGCCGAGGGGGCCAGCATCGGGTCCGGTCCTGCGGTCACATCGGGGTCATCCGGTTCCCACCAGCCAGGATGGACGACCACTTCGTCACCCACCGCGACGCCCGACACACCGGCTCCGATGGCGTACACGATCCCCGCCGCGTCGCTGCCGCCGACGTGAAAATCGTCCGTATCGCCGGTCGCCTTCTGGCGCTGGGCGATCACGTCGATGGGGACGCCCCTCGCGGCCCACACGTTGTTGAAATTGATCCCCGCCGCCATCACCGCGATGAGCACTTCGCCCTGGCGCAAGCCCGGTGTCGGGATGACCTCGGGCTGAAACGCGCTGATGGGGTCACCGAGTCGGTCTTGCCGCACCACCTGGGCGTGCATCTGGGGCGGTACGACCCCGAGCGGCGGCAACGTGCCGATGGGAACTGAGGCGGCCACCACCATCCGGTGTCTCCCTATGCAGGCGGTCTACCCGAGAGGACAGACCCGACCTAACTGCCTGGATCGCATGAGCGCCTAGGGTTCGACTGTTCGAGGATCCTCGAAGTGTATATCATGGCAAACCGGCGGGAGACGCCCATCGCGCAGGGGCTCGGGACCGCGAGTCCGTCCCCCGCGGGACACGTCGCTCCCTACCCAGCCGCCACCAATGCGAGGCCCGCGATGATCAGCCCGATGCCCAGCCATTGCGCCGGCCCGACGCGTTCGTGGAGCACCAGGACCGCTGTGGCGAGCACAGCCGCGGGGCTGGTCGAGACCACGAGACCGACGAGCCAGGCAGGAGCCGTCTCGAGGGCTAGGGCGCGCGTCAGCTGGCCGAGAGCGTTGAGGCCGCCCAGGACGATCAACAGCGCGGCCGGCGGCGCGATCAGCGCGACGTTCTTCGCCCACGCCGACGACGAGCCACCGAGCAGCACGAAGCCATGACGATCCGTGCTCCCCGGCCTGCCAGAGGTGGCCCGCGCGCCGGCGCCTCCCAGAAGGACCAGCAGCGCCACCCAGGCGAGCACGGCACTCAATCCACGCGAGATGAACACGGTCTGCACCCAGCCGGCCGCCCGGATGGCGCTCGGCAAGCCCACGGTGTAGGCCCCGTACGCAAGGACCGTGATCACCGTGAACGCGAGGCCCGGGCCGATCGATCGGCGCTGGCGATCGGGCTTTTCGAACCGGGCGGCCGCCAGTACGGCGCCGGCAGCCGTGAGCGGAACGCCGAGCCATTGGATGAGATGCGGTTGTTCGCCAAGCAGCAACACCGCCATCAACACGGTGACCGCCCCACTGGTGGCGCTCACTGGCGCGACCACGGACACGGGACCCAAGCGAAGGGCCTGGATGAAGGCGAAGTAGCTGATGCCGTGAAAGACACCAAGACCGCCGATGGCCAGAACCACCGACGGGTCGGTCGGGAACGAGGAACCGACGACCAGGGCGTACAGGCCGACGCAGACCAGGCTGACGAGCAGGGCGCCGGCCGCGGTCTTGATGGTCCCGATCCTTCGCGCCGAAAAGATCGCCAGGGAGTCACTCAACCCAAAGCTCACGGCGGACAGGATCCCCAGGAGGAAGCCGTCGATCATGTCGGCGGACGGGCGCTTGACACGTACTCGTTCTCCTTGACGGCGGCGTGAACCACCAAGCTCGACCGGGGCTGTCCGGCAACCGTCGACCATCATGTCTGTTGACAAACACCTTACGACTACTGATGATTTGCCAACTCCTTGTCAGCCGCTGACGCAGTGGGGACGTCGCGGGGCCGCCGACAACCGGAGGGGACACATAGGAGGGCGTCACGACCGTGCAAGACCGAAGTCCATCCGTGGTTGCGGTGATCGCCGTAGTGGCCACGTTGCTGGTAGGTGCCTGTGCAGGGCCAGCTCCAGCATCCCAGGGCACCGCACCATCCGCTTCGTCGGGCTCGGGGGCCGAAGGCTCACCAAGCCAGGCGTCGTCCGGACCCGTATCCGACCTCAAGCCATTCAAGATCGGCCTGGTCGCGAACCTCACCGGTCAGGCATCGGTGTGGGGGCAGCCGACGGTCAATGCGGCGAAGCAGGCGCTCGCCGATCTCAACGCGGCCGGCGGCGTCTTCGGGCAGCCAGTCGAGCTGGTTGTCGGCGACAACGGCACCTTGCCGGAACAGGCCGTATCCGAGGCCAAGCGGCTCGTGAGCGTCGAAGGCGCCCAGGTGCTGATCGACGGCGGAGGCAGCGGACTTTGTCTCGCCGACAAGGTGAGCGTCGCCGTCCCGAACCACGTGATGATCATCGGCCAGACCTGCATCTCGCCAGCGCATACGGCCGATCAGTCGGAGGGCGCGGGCTACTTCTTCCGTGCTCGCGGGCCGATCGCCGGCCTGTTCGGCCCCATCGCGAAGGTCATGGCGGCAGACGGCGTCACCAACGTCTGCTTCCCCTACGCGCTTGACGCCTTCGGGCAGTCCAGCCTTACCTCGTTCACCGATGCGTTCATCAAGTTGGTCCCTTCGGCCGTCGTTGACGCCGTTGCCT